>CANHCD010000121.1 GCA_947458795.1 Cyclobacteriaceae bacterium
ATCACCCGCTTCACAAAAAATCACTGTAGCTCTAGCAGGTGCAGGTGGATACATTGGAAGTTGGTTTATTGAGCAGTACAAAGAAAACTACCACTTGATCGGACTGAGCAGAGGCAAGGTCAAGTCCAATCCCTATCCTGAGGTGGAATGGAGACAAGTTGAATTGTATTCGATTACATCCACCGCCGAGGCCCTCCGAGGTGTAGATGTTGCCATTTACCTCGTGCACTCCATGTCCGCATCTACCAGATTGAATCAAGGGAGCTTTGAAGATACGGACCTCATTCTGGCAGACAACTTTAGTCGTGCTGCGGAGATTGCGGGAATCAAGCAAATCATTTACCTGGGGGGATTGATTCCCGATGAACCTGAAGAACATCTTTCGCGGCACCTAAAGAGTAGGCTAGAGGTAGAACAAACGCTTGGTTCACGGACTGCAAAATTGACTGCCATCCGCGCTTCCATCATCGTGGGTCCTGGAGGCTCTAGTTTTGACATGATCAAAAATTTAGTCCAAAAACTACCAATTTTAATGTGTCCAAAGTGGACCAATTCCTTGACGCAGCCTATTTCTCTACGAGACACCTTAGATATAATTAATTTCTGTATTGGAAATTCAGCTGTGTACGATCAGGTATTCGAAATAGGAAGTCCCGAGGTGATGAGCTATCGGGATATGCTTGCTCGGACGGCCAAGGTGATGCGGAAAAAGCGACTTATATTTTCAGTCCCTATATTTTCGCTTGGCTTCTCCAAGTTTTGGGTTGGGCTTTTTGGAAATACGCCTCCCCAACTGGTTTCCCCACTTGTGGAAAGTTTGAAACATACCTTGGTGGTCAATCCAATTCACGCGTTCAAAGAAAAAGAGATGGATTACCTCGATTATGAAGCTGCTGTAAAAGTTGCTTTATCGACCACCGATAGACCCAAATTACCCAAGTTTAAGTACAACAAGGGTTTAAAAAATACGGTTCGTTCCTTACAGCGCATGACGAATTTAGGAAGGCACAACGCACTATGGGTAGCAGAACGCTATGCACTTTGGTTGCCTTTTTTCTTTCGATACATCATTCGAGGCAAATTACGCGGGACTGAGGTCCTTGGATTTCATTTGCTATGGGACAAGGAACCGATGCTGGAGCTTACCCATGTACCAGACCGTAGCGATAGCCAAAGGCAATTGTTTTACATATCAGGAGGCTGGCTGGTCAAGCGGTATGACTACGGATGGCTTGAGTTTCGAGAGGTTTTGGATAGCAAGTACATCATTTCTGCCATTCATGAGTTTGCCCCGCGACTTCCATGGTTTATCTACATCAATACCCAAGCACGCCTTCATCTATGGGTAATGAGTCGCTTTCAAAAGTATCTTGAAAAAAAAGCTGATATTTGATTTATTGATCACCGAATAGTAATCGAATTTAATTTTTACGACCATGAAAACCTTATCTTTTAAAAATGGAGATCAGCTGCCGATTCTTGGACTAGGTACCTGGAAAAGTAAGCCAGGAGAAGTTCGTAAGGCAGTTTATTGGGCGATCCAAGCAGGATATAGGCACCTAGATTGTGCTGCCATCTACCAGAATGAGCGCGAAGTAGGGCAGGGGATAGCAGATGCACTTGCAGAAGGAATGGTAAAGCGCTCCGATCTTTTTGTTACTTCAAAGCTCTGGAACAATGCCCATCGATTTGAAGATGTGCGGCCTGCATTGGAGAAAACCCTAGACGACCTGAGGCTTGATTACGTGGATTTGTACCTAGTTCACTGGCCCATTGCTTACAAACCAGGCGTAGGCTTTGCTACCCAACGCGAAGAATACTATACTTACCAAGATGTGCCCTTGAGTCAAACTTGGGAAGCGATGCAGGATCAAAATAAAAATGGGCTTGCAAAGCACATTGGCGTTTCCAACTTCAACCAAGCAAAGCTTGCAGAACTATTTGCCATTCCAGGACAGCGTCCAGAGATGAATCAAGTGGAGCTACATCCCTATTTGCCTCAGCATCAATTGGTATCTTTCTGCAAAGAAAATGGGCTTTTGGTGACTGCCTATTCGCCTTTGGGTTCACCTGACTCTAGAGCTGAAAAGCATCAACACGACCCCAAGCTATTGGAAGATGCGCTGGTGCGAGCCATAGCGGAAAAGCATCAAGTAAGTGTAGGGCAGGTGCTGATTGCCTGGTCTATTGCAAGAGAAATAGCGGTGATTCCCAAATCAGTGAATCAGGCGCGTATCCTTGAGAACTTTGCTGCAGCGGAGATCAAACTGGGTGCAGGGGATCTGGCTCAACTCCAGGCGATTGGAACGAATCATCGATTTGTGGATGGAACCTTTTTTACTGGACCCAAAAGTCCCTACCGGTTAACCGATCTTTGGGATAATTGAAGAAACACGTTTTTGAGATCCAAGCGCTAAACAGTGCTTGGGTTTTTTTTAATCCTCCAATTCCAAATTTTCGAGTATTGCGGCAAGCTGATCAAAATCACGAAGGCCTGGCTTGATCTCATCTCCACCATCCAATGCAAACCCATACAGTCCGGGCAATTCACTAAGTGAGCATGCATTTGTTGGAGTGATTCCAGCTCCTAAAAATACGTTCAACTGATTCGTGAATGGATTGATACTAGATTCATTATCAATTACTAAGGATTTATTAGTTGAAGTTACATGTAAAGTAACTTCATGTTCCCGCATAAGGTCAATCTTTGGAAGTAATGTATCCAAGTCATCTAATTGCACACGGCAGATTAATTTTTTTCCAAGCGGTGCGAGTTGAACCAAAGTGTCCAAATCCTTCGACTCAATCCAGGTAATGCTAGGATAGTCTGCTAGAAGTCTTTCAATGGAATAAGCATCCAAGTCTGCAAATTCTGCAGCGTAATCTATCCCGGAAATCCAGCCTGTAATCTCCTGAAACTGCGTTGGAGAAACGTAATGAGGAGATCCCTCTTCCAAGCTAAAACCCAAAATATCAACATACATCCCAGAGCAATACCTTGCATCGGTTAGGTTTGTAATTCGGTTGATTTTTACTTTTGTTTTTAAGGCCATGGCTTTCCTGTTTGTGCATGCGAAGGTAAGAAAGCTTGTGGGTAGACCCAAAGGGTATTCTGTAGCTTCCTGAAATTAGGGTTTACTAGTTGCACTAAATTTATTAACCAATTAGCTAATTCTTTAATCGATTGCTAACCTAGGAGGAGACACCTAGAAAACCCATGTGCCTAAGTGGGGTACTAATTTCTGTCTTGAATCTTGCCTTTCTGCTGCAAGCCCTTGGCGTCCTGCCTGCCGCAGTCAAGCTTTGCGAGAGTATTTTTATTTAGTTCTCGCAAAGGCGCAAAGCCGCCAAGAAAAAAGATGACTAGGCCTGTTGAGTCGAATCATAATTGAGGATAGTCATTTTCTTTTTATCCGATTCGAATAATCAACTTTACATGCCCTTCTTTATGTATTAAAGTGGCATGGATTTGGTATCTTCGAGCAGCTACTGGGTTTCAAACCCGGAGCGATCCAAACTAAGCATGTCTAAATCATTATATTTTTTGGTGTTATTTCTGTGCGTTTGTTGGACTACAAAATCGGTAGCTCAAGATCGCTATGCTGTATTTTTTAAGTTTAAGCCCCAAAAGGAATATTCCTTAGGAAGTCCAAGTAAGTTTTTAACCGAAAAGGCCATCCAACGAAGAGTACGAGAAAAGTTTCCCATAGACAGTTTGGACCTGCCCGTGACGGCATCCTACATCCAAGGAATAAGTTCGCTTAGCCAAGAGCTGCTTTATGTAAGCAAATGGTTGAATGCCGCCATTGTGGTCACTGACGCAGAAGGCAAGAAAAAAATGGAAGGGCTGCCTTTTGTGCAAAAAGTAGATTGGGTAGCCAAAGGATTTATTTCTAGGACAGGAAACCGGAACAGTACTGAAGTTTCTTCCGCCCAACCAAAGAAATGGGTACTTGAACAAAGTTACCGACAGGCTGCGGCCTATGATTTTCAAAATGAGTTGCTCGGCATTCCAGCGATGCACCAGGCAGGATTTACGGGAAAAGGAATTACCGTTGCGGTATTCGATTCTGGGTTTCCAGGTTTGGATAAGGCAACTGCTTTTTCGCATGTATTTACCAATTCCCAAGTTTTGGGTCAGTTGAATGTGGTGCGCCCTTGGATCAAAGATGTCTTTCGGGACAATGAACATGGTACCCAAGTTGCTTCCTTGATCCTCGCAAACCAAGCGGGAACCTTGGTAGCTGGGGCGCATCAAGCGAAAGTAATCTTTGCCATTACCGAGGATGTAGCTACAGAATATCCGATCGAAGAGCTCAACTGGGTTCGTGCTGCAGAGTATGCAGATAGTTTGGGCGTAGATATTATCAACAGTTCCTTGGGATACCTTGATTTTGACGAGCCGAGTTTGACCTACACCAAGTCTCAATTGGATGGAAAAACCACCTATGTCACGCGTGGAGCTACCTTGGCTGCAAAAAGAGGCATTTTGGTGGTCAACAGTGTTGGCAATTATGGTTCAGCAGGTAGCAGTAGCTTAGTAGCGCCAGCAGATGCGGATGGAATTCTTGCTGTGGGCGCAGTGAACAGCAGTTCTACTGTTTCTTCCTTCAGTTCACGAGGCCCAACTGCCGATGGTCGCATCAAGCCAGAGCTAGTAGCCTTTGGACAAAGCCCAGTACTGATTCGTGGTTCAGGTCAAGTGGGAGCGGCTTCTGGCACTTCCTTTTCGGCTCCTCAAATTGCAGCCCTTGCTGCTGGTTTATGGCAGGCTAAGCCAGAATGGACCAAAGATGAGTTGTTGACTAATCTTCTAAAAAGTGGCAGTCAGTATGCTACCCCGGATCAAAATTTAGGCTATGGGATACCCAATTTTCGAAGTGCTTTTTATGGTGCGCTTTTGGGGCTGAATGAAGAAATTGAATTAGGTTCAAATGTCTACCCAAACCCGCTTCGCACTGAGTCCCTCAGCATTCGATTTGGAAAGGAATTGAGGATGACGCTTCAAATTTTGGATAGTTCAGGTAGGAAAATTGGAGAAAAAATTGGGGAGCGATCCGCTGTTAAGAATCCATACCTCTTTAGTTTAGCTGATCTGCCCTCTGGAATATATTTTATTCAGCTGTTAGATGGCAAAGAAATTGCGTACAAGAAACTTATTAAACTTTAACATTGGACAAAACAGGAGTTATTCCGTGATTTGTAGCTATTAAACCTGAAGATGAACCCTCAAATTGCTCCCTCCATACTTGCTGCTGACTTTGCAAACTTGCAACGGGAAGTAGAGATGCTCAATGCCTCGGCTGCGGATTTTATCCATGTGGATATCATGGATGGGGTTTTTGTGCCCAATATTTCATTTGGTATACCCGTCACCGAAGCGATTCATCGGCATGCGACCAAGCCCTTGGACGTGCATTTGATGATTGTAAACCCTGAGTTGTATTTGGAGGATTTCGTAAAGGCAGGTGCTTCGATTGTGACTGTTCATGTGGAGGCTTGCACGCATTTGCACCGTACCCTCCAAGAAATCAAGCGACTGGGCATATCTGCAGGGGTGGCACTCAATCCGCATACCCCAATTGAACAGTTGACGGAAGTGCTTGAGGAGGTTGACTTGGTCTGTGTGATGTCGGTCAATCCAGGATTTGGAGGGCAAAAATTCATTGAACATACCTATGCGAAAGTTGCCAATTTGAAGAACCTGATCCTTAAAAAGGGATGTAAAACCCAAATCGAAGTCGATGGAGGAGTGAGTGAAAAGAACTCCAAACGCTTAGTTGAAGCTGGGGCAGATATTCTGGTGGCTGGAAGCTTTGTATTTAATGCTTCGGATCCTATCGCTGCTATCGCATCCTTAAAAAATATTTCCAGTTAATCGTTGCTGAAAAAATCACTTCGCTCAACAGAAATGGAGCCATTCATTCGATTCATGCCATGACCTTTCAATTTCGCATTTTCCTGGTTGCACTACTTTTTTGGTCTTTAACCCAAGAAGTAGTAGCACAAGTAGATACTACCCAAGTAGTACTTACAGATGCGGATTGGACCAAGTATGCTCAAATCGAGGTGATGACTTCGAAGTACATGGCCGATAAAACCAAGGAGCTGAAGGAATGGATCAGTGCCAAGGAAGGACTGGGTGGAGGTGCTCGATACAATCAAATTAAAGGTGTTTGGGGCAATGCCAAAAAAGAAATGGCCATTGGTTTGACGGAAAAGGAGCGGGTAGCTTACCAAGAAGCACTTGCCTTTCAAAATTCACTGCAAAAAATGGTGATTGGGTTTCAGGCAGATTTGATTCGTGATGAGAAATTATTGGGATTGAAGATTTTTGAGCAAATCTCCAAGGCCATTCAAAATGATCCCGTATTGAAGGAAAAGCTAGTTCAGAAAGTGGCCCAGTTGACTAAGAAGTAGGATTAAAATCGTTTCAATGGGCAGGATTTATAATTATTGGCTTTTCACACACCAAAAGGGTTTCGCTGTTCGTTTTTTACTTATGTCCAAAAAAAGGTTTTGCCTGTTGTTTTCTTTTTTATTGCTTTTAAGTACTCCTTCTTTTTCTCAAGACGAAGATGTTTTTGGCATTACCAGAAAAGCGAGATCTCCTAAAAGTGAATCTAGCATCGGCAATGCATTTCGGTCGATACAGCAAATGTTTTCATTTCAATTAGCTACTGGCGCAGCGCAGTATACGATGG
>CANHCD010000122.1 GCA_947458795.1 Cyclobacteriaceae bacterium
AAATGGTCTATGAAATTTGGGAGCGATGGAAAAAAATAGTCTTCTCGCTAAACTATGGATTTATGGGGTCGAATAAATAGGAGGAAGCTGCTGAAGGGTTAAAGCCGTTTGACCACTTCTTTTTTGGGTAGGCGCAGGGACCACATGCCTCTCAAGTCTTCAAGTGCATAGCCGGTAGCCGGGTCTTGCGGGTAGCGTTGCTTCAGTTTGGCTGAAGTTTCGGGAGCGATGTCTTTTTTGGGATCTCCATGGCAACTTAAGCAGAGTGCATTGCTGATCACGATGGGCTTGGTGTAGAGAAATACTTCTCCCTGTTCCAACTTTTGGATGCTCGGATCAGAGGAGATGTTGTTTTCCACATTGTAGGCATAGGCATCGAGCAGCGGGGTTTCGGCTGCATCTGGAGCATCTAGGGGATTTCTGGGACGGGAGGAAACCCGTCGCAGGGTGACCGCATGTTTGGTTTCAAGGGATTTTAAAATTGGCAAGGCATTGACTTGGCAGAAGTCGATGGCTCCGGAATGTCCATTTGCCGCAATGGCCTGCTGAAGCTGGGCGATAAGTTGGGCCTGGGCTTCTTGGGTGATGGAATCTCCCCAGACCATCGCCTCTCTCAAAATTTCAACTTCCGTGATTCGTCTGACGTCATTGTTGCGTTGGACATCATCAAATGCCTCCTTCGAAATCCGCTCTTGAGGACCGCAGGAAAAAATCAGAATAGTTATGAGAAGAAGAAGGAGGTTTTTCATAATAAGGAATTGAAATACATTGGAAATAGAGTAGAAATACCCGCCGCGGCGGGCCGCTCCGTGAAATAAGAAGGGGAAATACGCTTCGCTCCGTGAAATAATAAAGGGAAATAGGATGAAAATAGGATAGAAATACCCACCGCGGCGGGCAGTCTCTGTGAACTAATTTGAAGACCAATTCAATCTTTTATTTCACCGAGCTTGCTCGGTTTATTTCCACACTATTTCGACTATATTTCAATTCTAATCCTCCCCTCTCACTCGCACATACTGAAAAAGATCGCCTACGGTGCCGCGCTTGATAAATCCTTTTTTCAAGATGGCTTCGGGGATGTAGCCCGCTTTTTCGAGTACGTTCATGGATTCCCCATTGAAGTCGAATACCTGCGCGTAGATGCGCTGGATATCAAACTTATCGAAGATGTAGTCGGTGTAGAGCTTTACAGCTTCGGTGGCAATGCCCTTTCCCCAGAAAGGTTCGCCTACCCAAAAGCCAAGCTCCATATTGGTTCGTAGCTCATCTTTTCCTCGCTCAGCACCAATCGAACCTGCCAACCTTCCCTCAAATTCAATCGCAAAATTCTGAGCTGGATTGAACTTATGGTTGTATTCAACCCAATGCCGGGCATCGTGAATGGTGTAGGGCTGTGGATAATTATCCCGAAGATTCATGAAGATCTTTGGGTTATTGGCAATCGGGTACATTTGGTGAATATGAGATTCATTCCAAGTGATCAGGCGGATCTCTCTTTCTCCTTCAATAAGCATAGGTATAGTTGGTTAATTCTAAAAGGGGATTTTTTTCAAGATACGGGCTTAATTCTTTCTTTACAATGACTCAGGGTCTATTCAATCCCTCCAGTTTGCATTTTTTCTAGATTTTCAGCCATGCGAAGTGCAGAGATAAATTCTTCGATACGCCCATCCATCACCTCTGGCAAGTTGTACACTGTCTTGTTGATTCGGTGGTCGGTGACACGCGACTGGGGATAGTTGTAGGTACGGATCTTGTCGGAGCGGTCGCCACTGCCGACCATGGAACGACGTTGGGCTCCAACTGCATCGTTGTGCTTGGCTAGCTCGATCTCGTAGAGTCGGGAGCGCAACACCTTGAGTGCCTTCTCAAAGTTTTTGATCTGGGATTTTTCATCCTGGCAAGTTACAATCAGCCCGCTAGGGATGTGAGTTAGTCGCACCGCCGAGTAGGTGGTGTTCACCGACTGTCCACCAGGACCGGAGGAGCAGTAGGTATCCTTCCGGATGTCGTTCATGTCCAAGTGCACCTCTACTTCGTCCATTTCGGGAAGTACAGCTACAGAAGCTGCGGAGGTATGTACCCGTCCTTGGGATTCAGTAGCAGGCACCCGCTGCACGCGGTGCACGCCTGATTCGTACTTCAGCATGCCGTACACATCTGCTCCGGAGACGGTGGCGATGATTTCTTTGTATCCCCCTGCAGAGCCGAAGGTCAAGTCGAGCACGGTCAACTTCCAGTTCTGCATTTCGCAGAAGCGCTCGTACATGCGGAAGAGGTCGCCTGCAAAAATCGCCGCCTCATCCCCACCGGTACCGCCGCGGATTTCCAGGATACAATCCTTGGAATCGTTCGGGTCTTTGGGAGTGAGAAGCTGCTTGAGCTCTTCTTCGAGGGCAATTTTCTTCTCACGCAGCTCATCCAGTTCTGCCTTGGCCATCTCTCGAAACTCTGGGTCTTTTTCCTTATCTAGGATTTCTTTGGAGCTATCAATGTTTTGCAGAACCAAGGAATAGGAATCCGCTACGCTCACGAGCTTTTCCAAGTCTTTGTATTCCTTGGTCAGCTTGGCGTAGGAGCTCATATCGGCCATGGAGTCAGGTAGGATGATGAGCTGTCCTACTTCTTCAAATCGGTCTTTTAGGCTTTGTAATTTCTCGAGCATGGGGAGTAAAAATCCTCACAAAAGTACGGCTATATTCGAGGAAGACCTCCAAAAGGAGGGAAGAATTTGTTTAAAAATGTAGGGCTTAAGCTTGGATTTTGTAGAAGACATAGCGCTTATCCTCCGGCTTTTTGAAGCGAACAATCAACTCTTTGCCTGCTTGATCGAAGTACTTCTCGTTGATGTCCTTGACCATACGCGCTCGCTTCATGCGTTTGGAATCAAAATTTGTTAGTTCATCGATCCCCAAGATCTGATCGAGGGCCTCGGTGGTCAAGAGCTTCCCAGAATAGGCCAAGACCAACTCAAAAGGTTCCCCTTTTTTAATTTGTGGATCCTGCTCAATTTCTTTCTTCCTCTTGGGTAACACCTTTTTTGCCACCACCCAGCCAACAGCAACTACCGTGAAGAATAAGAAGAAGCCCCAGGTATAGTTTGACCCAAATGCAGCTGCTTGCTTTATTTGAATGTAGCCTACCTCCTTTGATTTTTTTCGAACTTCATCGAGGTCGAGCGTTTTGAGTTGGCCGCTTGGCGCAGGATAGCTGAGTACATTCCCGACAATTTCTAAGTAGGGAGCAATTCCCATGTCCACGTTCATGTTGGGATAATGAAAAATCTTGCCCGTCTCTTTTTCAATCAGGGTCCATCCGAAATTTTCTAAGCCATTGGTAGACGCCCAAAACGCATAATCTTGGGTTTGAACAAAATGAATCAGTTCCCTAGCTGCTAAATCATTTAAATCCAAGCCTTCAATTACAATCTCTAGCTCTTTCCATTCTTTGGTTTTCCAATCTAGGATATACCCTTTGGTATCTTTTACATCCAGGCCATAGCGTTTGTTGGTGATTTCCCCCAGTAGCGATACGATCCCTGTAGAATTTTGGTAAACAAAGAATGAAAAATAGTCCCTAGGCTGATTTTTAGTAATCTGCAATTCCCAAGTTCCGTTGAATTCATCAAAGGAGAGTAAGTCCACATGATTGCTCCAATATCCCTGACCTCCAAGAAGGTAATGGGTCCCCTCGCGGTTAAAAGAATGGCTGGCACAGGTGTATCCTCGGTTGTAATCCTGGTACTTGTCGACAAACGAATCCCCTTGAAGTTCATACAAATGGAAGGAGCAACTTACTTGAGCAAAGAGCCTCCCATTTTCTTCATAAAAGGTGTAATACTGTGGGGTCTCCTTGTAGATGGCATCCAAGGAATCCAGAACTGCCGCAGAAATTCGCCCTTCCAGAAAGTGGGGGCGTTCACTTTTTTTCCAGACATTGGTGAAGGTCCGAAACCAATAGGAATCAGCCCCTACAGCAGATAGGCTAATCAGAACAAAAAGAATCAAAAACGAAAATCCTTTCTTCATACCTTATATTTGGGTGCGACTGAACTAATTATAGGCAGCATCAAAAAATTTTATTTAAGAAAAATTAAAATGACCTGTAAAAAAGTCAGTCTAACTCAGCTTTACACTTCATAATTAAAGTAAATTCTAAAAAATATTATATTTATTTTTTATCGTGTTTATTAAGAATCAACTCCATTGATTCGTATTGATTCGGGTGAAGAAAATCTAAGCTAAACCCAGCAAATGGGGTTTCATGTGCGCATAGCACTACGCACGATTGCAAAAAATTAGCGGGCACTCACAGGAGCTGACAAGCTCTTTTGACCTAGAGAATCCTGAGAAAAGGTTTGGCAATACAAAAACTAGACAGCATACCTGTAGCAGGACTAAGCCAGGTGCACACCAAACCTAGGTTGGATCGGGTGGATCATTCGCATGTAAAGGGGGATCTGATTACCTAAATCTAAGCTTGGATTTTGTAGTAGACATAGCGCTTGTCCTCCGGCTTTTTGTCACGAACTATCAACTCTTTGCCTTCTTGAGCGAAGTACTTCTCGTTGATGTCATTAATTAGGCGGGCGCGCTTCATGCGGCGGGAATCAAAGTTTGCCTGGTCATCAATACCTAGGAGCTGATCGAGGGTTTCGGTGGTGAGCAACTGTCCGGAATACGGCAACAAGAGTTCAATGGGCTCTAACCTTTTGGCGGGATGCACTTCAGGCGCCTCGGTTTTTTTCTTGGGGAGGATTTTTTTCACAAGTAGGAATCCAACCGCCACTACCACAAAAAACAAGCCATACGCCCAGGTGTAATTCATCCCAAATGATGCTGCTTCCTTCACCCGAACAAAGCCAACCTCCTTGGACTTTTTTCGAATTTCATCAAGGTCTAGCGTTTTCTGTTCGCCACCGGGCATGATATAGCTCAAGACATTGCCTTTGATTTCTAAATAAGGGGACAGTCCCATATCCACATTCTTGGATTCGTAGTAAAAAATCTTGCCCGTCTCCTTTTCAATTAAGTTCCAACCAATATTCTTCAAGCCATTGGTAGTCGCCCAAAAAGCATAATCTTGAGTTTGGACAAAATAAAGCCCTCCTTTCTCTACAAGCTCTTCAAGCGCTAAATCATCGATAACTAATTCAATTTCTTTCCAAGCTTTAGTCTCCCAATCTAAAAAATACCCCTGCAGATTTTTGGAGTCTATTCCATAGCGTGGGTTAAAGGTGGTTCCAAAAAGAGAAAACAGTCCCTTGGAATTTTGGTAGACAAATTGAGAAAAATAGTGTTCAGGTTGATTTTTGGTGACCTGGAGCTCCCAGGAACCATGAAGTTCATCAAAAGTGAGTAGGTCCATATGGCTTTGCCAGAACCCGTGTCCTCCGAGCATGTAATGCGTATTCTCTCGAACAAAGGAATTGGAAGCGCAGGAGTAACCCCGATTAAAATAAACGTATTTGTTGACTAGTTTATCTCCGCTAACTTCATAGAAATCGAAGGTGCAAGCAACTTGAACGTAAAGTTTTGTTCCCAATTCATAGATCAAATACTGATGTGGGGATTTTTCGTAGATCTTATCCAAAGAGTCCAATACTGAAATCGGTAGTTTCCCCTCTAAAAAATCTGTGCGGCCTTTATCCTTCCACGATTTGGTGAACGTCACTAAGGAGTTAAATTCTGCTGCCAAACTGGCCGAGCTGACTAGTAAGGTAATTAGGATGGGGAAAACTAACTTTATTTTCATCATTCGTGCTATGCAAAATCACTTTCTACTCAAGTTTACTAAAAAAATGTCATAAAAAAAGGGAGAGGAAAACCGTGACTCCCCTCCCTAAAAAAAATAAACAAAAAGCCTTATGACAATTTTAATCTAAACTAAAGTGTCGGTACCAAGTATCTAAGACTTTTCGTGTTAATTAGGTGCCAAATGCATTGTTACGCATTGATACATAGTTTTAAAAAAATCTTTTCAAACCGATTTACACAGTTACCTATCATCGTTTAATTCAGTCCACCAGCACAAAAAAATAAGGATTAGGCTTCAAAAACGCATATAAATGTATTTTTTGAAGCCTAACCCTCAAGCCAAGAAGAGGTAAAATTTACCGCTTCTTCTGGTAAAGTTTCTGGTGAATTTGAAAGAGCACTTCTGTAGGAATTTTGATCACTTTTCGATCGTAGGTCATCAATCCATTCGTTTCAATTTCTACATCCGTGGTCTGAGTATAGACTGCAGCCGCCAATCCTTTCGGTATTAATTCATTCAAATCATCTACTAAAGTGCGGTAACGCGCCTCCAATTCTTCTTTAGATTTGAAACTCTGGTATCCCCAATTGTCTTTTTGCTGCCAAGTATGCCCCTCTATTGGCAATCCCAATCCTCCATATTCGCCTAGCACTAAACTGATTGACGTTCCAAAAACGGCTGGATCAGGCATCACAGGATCTGGGTAGTTGTGCAAATCCAAAATATCTCCCACGACCCGATTGCCGGCTAGTTCAAAGTTGCCCCCGCTAGCACTGTTGATCAGGCGCGTTGGATCCAATTCACGGGTAAGCGCGGTGATTTCTGTGGTTTTGAACTGCCCCCAGGCTTCATTGAAGGGCACCCAAACTACAATCGAGGGGAAGAATTTGAATTCCTTGATGATTTCAGTCCACTCCGTCGTAAAGATCTTCTCGCTA
>CANHCD010000123.1 GCA_947458795.1 Cyclobacteriaceae bacterium
GCCTGGACCTACTTACTCGTTGGACTTAGCTTTGCGCTTTACCTTGGCATTGCCATTTGGAGTCGTGCGGGATCTACCGAAGAATTTTACATTGCCGGTGGAGGAGTTTCTCCTCTCGCCAACGGCTTGGCCACGGCTGCAGACTGGATGTCTGCCGCTTCCTTCATGTCAATGGCAGGCATCATTTCCTTTTCAGGATACGATGGCTCTGTCTACCTGATGGGCTGGACCGGAGGCTATGTATTGCTTGCGCTACTGCTCGCCCCTTACCTTCGGAAATTTGGAAAATTCACGGTTCCTGACTTTGTCGGCGATCGCTACTACTCCAACAAGGCCCGTGTTGTGGCCGTCATTTGCGCCCTATTCATCTCCTTTACCTATGTTGCAGGGCAGATGCGCGGCGTGGGAATCGTCTTTTCCCGCTACCTCGAACTCCCCATCGAATGGGGGGTAGTGATTGGCATGGCAATCGTGTTTTTCTATGCCGTGTTGGGCGGAATGAAAGGCATCACCTACACCCAAGTTGCCCAATACTGTGTACTCATTTTTGCCTACATGGTTCCGGCTATTTTTATTTCCATGCAACTCACAGGAAATCCTATTCCACAACTTGGATTAGGCGGTAATGTAGCAGAGGGAGTCCCACTTTTGGACAAGCTAGATGGAGTGTTGGGTGACCTAGGTTTTTCTGACTACACCTCTGGCAAAAAAAGTATTCCTGATTTATTCATGATCACCTTGGCCTTGATGGTGGGAACAGCAGGCCTTCCCCATGTGATTGTTCGCTTTTTTACCGTTCCCAAGGTAAAAGATGCCCGCCTTTCTGCTGGCTACGCCTTGGCATTTATCGCTATCCTGTATACTACTGCTCCAGCAGTGGCAGCATTTGGGATGTACAATATCATCCAGTCTACCTCTGAAAAACCCATCGACCAGCTCCCAGAATGGGTTCAAAACTGGCAACAAACGAAGCTGATCCAAATCGAAGATAAAAATGGAGATGGGCTGGTTCAATACCTCCCAGACCCTGCTTCCAACGAACTAAAAATAGACAAGGACATCATGGTTTTGGCGGGGCCAGAAATAGCACAGCTCCCCGATTGGGTGGTCGGCTTGGTAGCCGCCGGAGCAATGGCTGCAGCCTTATCGACAGCAGCAGGCCTTTTGCTTGTTATTTCTACCTCCATATCGCGGGATCTATTCAAAACATTTCGTCCCGATATTTCGGATAAAAAAGAACTCCGGATTGCTAGGATCTCCGCCGCTGGTGCCGTGATTCTTGCCGGCTACTTTGGAATCAACCCTCCTGGCTTTGTAGCCGAAGTAGTTGCTTTTGCGTTTGGACTCGCCGCTTCCTCCTTCTTCCCAGTCATCTTGCTAGGAATATTTTCTACCCGGGTCAACAAGGAAGGAGCCATTGCAGGCATGCTAACTGGACTTGTTTTCACCATCAGCTACATTAGCTACTTCAAGTTTGTCCATCCCGAACTAAACACAGCCGAGCACTGGTGGTGGGGAATTTCCCCAGAAGGAATTGGCTCCCTAGGAATGGCGCTTAACTTCTTGGTTTGCTTTGGCGTATCTTGGTTGACACCGCCTCCACCCAAAAACGTGCAGGAACTGATCCAAGAAATTCGAATTCCAAAAGGAGCAGGACAGGCATCCAACCATTGATTTTCACCGCAACCTAATCAGAAGCATGAGCGACAGATTGCATACCCTAAGTGGGTACTTTCACGAATACCAAAAAAGTGTGGCACAGCCCGAAGAATTCTGGGCTCGAATTGCCGACTCCTTTCATTGGAAAAAACGCTGGTCCAAGGTATTAGATTGGAACTTTGAAACTCCCGATGTGCGCTGGTTTGTGGATGGTAAACTCAACCTCACTGAAAATATCTTTGAAAAAAACCTGTACACCCTAGGCGATCGACCTGCCATCATCTGGGAACCAAACGAGCCTGGAGAAGCAGGACGTACGCTTACCTACCGCCAACTTTTTGAAGAAGTCTGCCGCTTTGCCAACACCCTACTGTCCAAGGGCATCGGCAAAGGAGATCGCGTAATCATCTACATGCCAATGGTACCCGAGGCGGCCATCGCCATGCTTGCCTGTGCACGCATCGGCGCAATTCACTCGGTGGTGTTTGCTGGTTTCTCCAGCACCTCCCTAGCCGACCGCATTTTGGACTGCAAAGCCAAGGCCGTGCTCACTGCAGATGGCAACTACCGGGGCAACAAAAAAATTAGCATCAAAGAAATTGTAGATGAAGCCCTCGAAAAAGCACCCGTAGAAACGGTGATTGTCTACAAGCGTACCGGACAAGAAACTGCCATGCTTGCAGGGAGGGATTATTGGTGGCATGAAGCCGTGGAGGGGCAGTCGACCGACAACCAAGCCGCTGAAATGGATAGCGAGGACATGCTCTTTATCCTCTACACCTCTGGCTCTACCGGCAAACCCAAAGGGGTGGTCCACACCACCGGAGGCTACATGGTCTACACCAAGTACTCCTTCGAAAATGTATTTCAATACATCCCAGGAGACGTGTACTGGTGTACCGCTGACATTGGCTGGATCACCGGACACTCCTACATCGTGTATGGCCCTTTACTCGCTGGCGCTACCACGCTGATGTTTGAAGGCGTGCCCACCTATCCAAATCCTGGACGATTTTGGGAGATTATTGAAAAGTACAAAGTCAACGTATTTTATACCGCCCCAACAGCCATCCGAGCCCTTCAGGCCTTTGGAACCGAGCCCATTCAAGGGCATGACCTGAGCTCCCTCAAAGTCCTCGGCTCTGTCGGCGAACCCATCAACGAGGAAGCTTGGCATTGGTACCACAACCATATCGGCAAGGGAAAATGCCCGATTGTGGATACCTGGTGGCAAACCGAAACGGGCGGAATTATGATCTCCCCACTCGCGGGCATCACCCCCACCAAGCCAGCCTATGCTACCCTGCCACTGCCCGGCATTCAACTCAGCATTGTGGATGCAGAAGGCAAGGAGCTTCGCGGCAACTCAGTAGAGGGCAACCTTTGCATCGATTTTCCATGGCCATCCATGATCCGGACAACCTATGGGGATCACGAGCGCTGCAAGCAAACCTACTTTTCAACCTACAAAAACAAGTACTTCACCGGCGATGGAGTCAAGCGTGACCACGATGGCTACTACCGGATCCTGGGTCGAGTAGACGATGTCATGAATGTGTCCGGCCATAGATTGGGTACCGCTGAGGTGGAAAATGCAATCAATGAGCATCCGAAAGTGATCGAATCTGCCGTGGTCGGCTTCCCACACGAAGTCAAGGGGCAAGGCATCTATGCCTTTGTGATCTGTGATTTGAGCAACCGCAGCGAAGACAACCTGATTCAAGAAATCAAGGAAACCGTTTCGAAAATCATTGGGCCAATTGCTAAGCCAGACAAAATCCAAATTGTGCCTGGACTTCCTAAAACCCGATCTGGCAAAATCATGCGGCGCATTCTACGGAAAATCGCCGAAGGAAGCCTAGACGGTATGGGAGACATCTCCACCCTCTTGGACCCAGATGTAGTCGAAAAAATCAAAGCCGGTAGAAAATAAAAAAGGGAGTTAAACTCCCTTTTTTATTTTCATTTAGCCTTTCAGGGTCACTTCCATTGAATGGCTGTCGTAGCTGTCGCCTTGAGTGGAATTGCCAGTCCGGTGGCTGTGGGGTAAAAACCAAGTGGCACGATTTGTAAACCCTGAATCGATAGGTTGGCCACGGAAGTCTGCAGGGAAAGTCTCCCTTGAAGCCCTTTCAAACTCTCCCCAATGGTCTCCCCCAAAGGCATCTTCATCCGTTGGCTGAGTTGCCGGTGGATTTTCCCTTTTTTGATCATCGTGCCCAACATCGCTTTGGCACTGCCGCTCTTCATGACAAAATCCAGGTTATCCACGCGCAGCACTTGCGTCGCGGGATCATAAACTGGTTGACCTACCAGGAATAGTTCCCCAGTCAACTCCCCTCCCTTCGTGCTCACTGCTGTAAAGGCAACCGTGATTCCCAGTCGATCCCCATAGGCTTGCGTACGAAATTGGGTGGCATTGAAGCGGTAGGTTTTGTTCATTGGGATGGACTGCCCACCAAACGATTTTTGAATCAGTGCATCCAGCTCTGCATAGGTCAACTCCAAAGGCAATTGAAGCTCAATTCGATTGCTTGCATCCGTATTGGCTGAGATTTTGGGCAGCGGAGAGGCACGGCTAGGGAGGGCTGTAGCAGGGTGTACTTGAACCTGCCCTTGGAAACCCAGATCCAAGTGCAAGCCCTTGTTCGGCTGGAAGTACTCCCGAAGTTTGACCGAATCAGGACGGATGGAAAGTCCTGTTTTCTTTCCTTCCACCTCCACGACCATCGGCTTGCCCACTTGATTCCAGACGGTCTCCATCAGGGGTTTGAGTGCGAGCAAATTCGGCTTGGAGGTGAGTTCCTGCTTTGCAAATCGGCGAATTTCTTGGCGAACCAGCGGGCTTAAATCCAGCTCAATCCCCAGCACAGAAAGTGCCATTTTACCGCCCAAGTCCAAAAGTTCAAACTCAGAAATACCCAAATACCAGTTAGACTGAACTTGAGGATTGATCACAAAAACTGGAGCCAAGCTCTGGTTGATCTGTACCTTGGATTGTAGGAGATTTCGGAGCCCCCCTGGCTTTAAGCCTACTTCTCCTTGAATTTTAAGTGGAAACACTACCTCCAAACGCTGTTGATCTAATGCACGAAGCTGTATTTTACCGTTTCTTGAAAAGTCAAAATCTCCAACCAACCCATTCCCTAAATCCATGCCCCGCTGTCGAAAAATCAGCGTTGGAGTTTCGCGATTGGCCACTGCAGTAAGCGTCGAAAAAGGAATCTCTAGGGGTATATTCAAGGAAGATTTGGTACTGAGAACTGTCGGCAGCGGTAAGCTCGCGGCAGGATCCAAAGACTTGCAGGAAACGGCCAGGATCCCTGTCCCAATCCAAAAAATTAAAGCTCTTTTAATTGTACTAGGGAAATTTGGCGCGGTCATTGTACTTGAGAGTTCAGGAGATCTAGGTTACCTTTGTAAGGTGAACTACAAAAGTAGCGAAAAGAGTACATGAACTGGAACAAACTCACCTCAGAAGAGCAAATTGATCAAGTGATCACAGAAAGTGCTAGTAAGCCTGTATTGCTTTTCAAGCACAGTACCAGCTGCTCTATTAGCAGCATGGCCTTGGATCGGCTTTTGCGAAACTGGAAAACCGAGGACTCTGACAAAATCATCCCTTACTATTTGGATTTGATTGCTTTCCGATCGTTATCCAATCTGGTGGCAGCGCGCTTTGGTATTCCTCATGAATCTCCTCAAGTACTGCTTATCCAGAAAGGCAAAGTAACCTACCACGAAAGCCATTACGGAATTTCTTATGCGGAGATCATGAAACAAAGTTCTTGATTATCCGACTTTTAGACTGAAAATAAACCACTTATCCCCTAGAATACCCACTCTAATTTTACTCCTCACCTCTATTAAACCTTTTACTCCTTATTGGAGTCAAAGAAGGTGTACTACAACCAATTTATGAAAACTTACCAATTCCTTTTTCTTTTAATTTTTTCATTTCTTGTTGCCCTTCCATCCTTTGGGCAGCGCCCAACCGACCAAGTCCGCCCCGAACGTAAGTTTACCGGACAGGTAATGGATGGAACTGCAAAGAGACCCATGATCGGTGCCAATGTATTGATCAAAACCGTCACCGACTCCTTACTTCGCGGTACGGTAACGGGTGCTGATGGGAAATTTGAACTAGCGAGACCATTTATCCCAGAGGTCAAACTTGAAATCACCTTCTTAGGCTACAAAACCATCACCAAAATTCACAGCATGCGTGAGCCTGTGGAGCTTGGCGAACTGGTATTACTCGAGGACACGAAAGTTCTCGGAGAAGTCCTCGTGCAAGGAGTAAGTGTAGTAGGTGAGCAAAAAGGAGATACGACTTCCTTCAATGCCAATGCCTTCAAAACACAAACCAATGCGCAGGCAGAGGATTTGATCAAAAAAATGCCCGGCATCACGATGCAGGGAGGACAAATTCAAGCCCAGGGGGAGCAGGTTCAAAAAATATTAGTAGATGGGCGTGAATTCTTTGGCAGCGACCCTAGCATTGCACTTCGCAACCTACCTGCAGATGCGATCGACCGCGTAGAAGTGTTGGACCAGCGTTCTGATCAAAGCCGACTTACAGGTTTTGACGATGGAAACTATACCAAAACCATCAACATTATCCTCCGCTCGGATCGCAAAAATGGCTCCTTCGGAAGAACCTATGCAGGCTACGGCAATGATGACCGCTATGCTGCAGGCGGTAGTGTCAACTTCTTCAAAGAGGACAAGCGGATTTCTGTTCTTGGACTCTTTAACAACATCAACCAACAAAACTTTTCAAGCCAAGATCTCGCTGGATTAACTGCCAACTCCTCAGCAGGAGGTGGAATGGGTGGATTTGGCGGCATGCGAGGAGGACCTGGTGGCGGCGGAGGTGGCGGCCAATGGGGCGGTGGAGGAAACAATAACTTCCTTGTGGGCAACAGCGGTGGAATAGTTACTACCAACGCGGTCGGACTAAACTATTCCGACAAA
>CANHCD010000124.1 GCA_947458795.1 Cyclobacteriaceae bacterium
CGCAAAGGCGCAAAGAGAAAAACCTTTGCGTCTTGGCGCCTTTGCGCGATTAAATCCCTTTATTCTCGAAGAGACGTAGTACCTCTCCATCAATCTACCCAGCCCCAGGGAGCAGGAGGGGTGTCGATGGGTTTGGTCAGGTCAAATCGTACTGAGAATAGCGTAGCAGACCCAAGCCTTCTCAGGTTGTAGGTAAAGGAGGTGTCGTCCACCGTAATCCACCACACATTCCCTACCGCAGCAGGAAGCATGCCGGCAGTAAAGGAGTCTGCAGGGAAAAATTGCGTGCTAGCGGAACCCGTATTCGTAGCCTTACCCCCATACTGCGTCACCGCATCCTCAGACCCATCGGCATGCCGGTGATCGTGCTTGAGTTGGATCAGCTGCTCCTTATCCATCGTCAACACCCAAGTACGAGATAAATCTTCCCCAACAAAAAAAGGAATCCGCAAGCGCCCATCCTCACAGCTGCGCACATGCATGACCAACTTTCCGGCAAACCGTGGATCAGATTCGGGAGATACCAATTTGCCTTCGTAGGCTTTTCCGCAATGGGTAGAGAGCAGCTCCCAAAATTGCTGAGAAGGAGCTTTTTCTTGAGCGAAAACTTGAGGAAGGCTTCCTAAAAATAGGAGCACAAATAGAAAGAATAAGGAGGTGTTTTTCATAGTTGGGAAAGTACCGAATTTTAAGGGAAAGTCATTCTTTTCTTCCTTCCACATACAAAAAAAGCCACCCCGAAGGATGGCTTTTAAAAATTGTTCAAATAGAATTAGAAAGAAAATCCTACACTAAAGTTAACTCGAACACCCGGTGTAAGTTGGGTGAAGAATTGATCCTGGGCACCGTAAGAGCTGAAGATAAATTCACGCTTGTCGTTTAGCAGGTTTTGAACACCCAAGCTAGTACGAATACGCTCGTCTGCACCGAAGGTCTTGTTGATGTTCAAATTCAAGGAATTGAATGGCACTGCATAGGTATCGGTACGGTTACCGAAACCAACCATGTTCAAGGTTGGGCCCTGTACATTGTAGTAGATACCTGCTTCCCAACCCGTGTTGAAGTCAGAATAAGCAATACCTGTATTCACAATGTAGGGCGCCTGACCAGCCATGTCACGCGTGTCACCGATTTTTTGGCCCTCTCTTGCAGTCAACTGACGAGATCTTTTTTCGGTAGCAGACATGGAGATTTGTGACTCGGTCAAGGTCAGGTTAGTGTTCCACTGGAATTTCTCAAGGCTGGGGCTGATAAATTTCAAGGACTTTCTGAATTCCAATTCAACACCAAGGACGGTGCCATTTCCTACGTTTCTAGGCTGAAAAGCACCTGCGTCAGATAAGAACTGCACAATTTCGATTGGGTTTTCGAAGGTCTTGTAGAACGCTCCCAAAGACCACATCTCTCCTTTAGGCTGGAACATTTCCCAACGTATGTCAAAATTATTAATGTTGGTCGATACCAAGTTACCATCCCAGAGAACTTCAGTACCTGCATTGGTCGTTTCTTTAAAAAGACCTCCTACAAAGGTTCTACCAGAGATTGGATCGATAATTTCAGCAAAAGAAAGTTCCTTAAAGGAAGGTCTAGCGATTGTTCTCGCTACAGAAAAACGAAGATTCTGTGCTTCTTTAACATTCAGGACAAGGTTGAGTGTAGGGAAGAAGTTAAGATCATCCAATACCTTCTCTTCATTGAAAATAATGGTTGAATTCTGGTTAGTACCTGTATAAAACTGAGTGTATTTCTCTACTCGCAAACCCAATATTGCTTTCAACTTTGGCAAAGGATTGGCTTCAGTACTCACATAGCCCCCCATATTGGTTAGGGAAGATTGGAAGCTATTCGGGTTGTTTGGAATAAAATCCGGGTTGAAACGCACTCCATTTCTATTGGTGGCAGAGAACAGGTTGCTTTCTTGTAAAACGTTGTTGGGATTTCCGTCCAGTGGGGTGGTTCCGGTAGCGAATTGGAAAGATTGGATTTCAAAATCACGCTCCTTAAAGGTGTAGGAACCACCAAATTTAAACTTGGCGTCTTGGTTCCAAAGGCTCAAATTTTTGGTCAAGTCCAACTTGCCTACCAAGTTGTTTTCTTGTAAGTTTCTCCAAATACGAGCAGGCAAGCCTACTTCAGGAGAGATGGTATTGTTTGGAAGTCTAAATCGGGTGAAGCGGATATCTGGATCTTCGATAGAAGAGCGCGTAGGTGCCAACTTCCAGTTGATCTCCCAAGCTTTTCCTTTGAGGAAGTGATTTCCAGAAAGCAATACGCTTGAAAGTGTACGCTGGCTGTATTCTAGGTTGTACTGCTTGGCTTCGTAGTTGGCTCCTAAATTTGAGTTTTCGTAGTCGAAAATGCCCGATTTGGACTCTCCATTTTGTAGATGAAGGAAGTTAAGCTTGAATTTTGAAGTATTGGTTTTCAAAGCAATGCCAGCTATTCCTCCAAGAAGCACACTGTTTACGCCATAGTCTCCAGTCTGAATTTGGAGCGCATCCAATTCATTTTTGTTGGAATCTATAGGCTTTGCAAATAAGTTGAACTGGGCATCCTGATAGAATTCAGTGTCATTTTTGTAGGTCAGGGCAGCATTGTATCCCCAGGTGGCTTTTGGTCTTGCAATTTGGTTACCTAAAGAAAGGCTCAATCCAAAATCCATGAAAGAAGGCTGGGTAGAAGCGCCCAAAGTCTTATCAAAACTTCTCAAAAGCGATTGAAATTCCTGTCCTTTTGCTCCGTTCGGATTGCCAATCACATCCGCAAACTGTGGAATATTGGTTCTTCCACCGGTAGGGTTGGCACGGGTACCATCATCATAACCCAACCAATCGGTCTTTCCTCCTTGGTAGGTCAAGTAATTTTTGTTGAAGTGCATGGAAGGATTCACTCCTCCTGAAATGCTCAATCTGTAGGTCTTCTCTTCTGGAAAGTCTTTGGTTTCAATATCTACCACGCCTCCAGTAAAATCCGCAGGAAGCTCGGCAGTAAAGGATTTGGATACCACGATGTTGTCAATCACATTGGTGGGAAAAATATCCATCTGGATCGTATTTCGGTCCGGATCCAGACCAGGAATGTCTACTCCGTTCAGTACGGTCTTGGTGTAACGATCACCCAAACCACGAACATACACGTATTTACCCCCTTCGATGGAAACACCAGTTACACGCTTCACAGCAGAAGCGGCATCTCCATCACCAATCTGACGAAAAGTGCTCGCAGAGATTCCATCAAGTAAGTTGGGTGCATTTCGCTTCACAGACATCAAGGCAGATTCTGTGGTACGGATCGCAGCAGCAGATACGGTAACTGTTTCCAATTCTGACTCCTCTGACTTCAGGAGTACATCTGAAAGTACGGTTACCTTGCCAGACTCTACTTTTACTTCAGTCAAGTTGACTGTCCCAAATGAGATGTAGGAAATTTGAAGGGTATAAGCACCCGGAGCTACCTGAATTTCAAACTTTCCGTCAAAATCAGTCACCGCACCGGTGGATGTTTCTTTGACCAATACCGAAACCCCGTACAACGGCTCGCCGGTGGATTCATCAAAAATGGCGCCACGGATGGTGCCATTCTGGGCAAATGCAAAGCCCGTAATCAATTGAAATGCAATGATAAGGAGTAGAACGACCAGCGGTTTGATTGGCAGTTCTTGTTTTTTCTTGTTCATACAGCGTTTAGAAATATTCGAATAGAATGGTAAAAAGGAAAGGAAGGATCCTTGCAAGACCTTCCTTTCCTTGAGGAAAATTTTACTTATTTGAAATCAGCTAGTTGACCTGCTTTATCAGCCCAAGTCCAACCAACGAAAGCAGCTTTAGTTGCGCCTACTGTGTTTGCCTTAAGCGCTGCTTCAGCAGCAAAAGCATCTGTTCCATTACGGAAAGCAATTGGTAGCGTGACACCTGTCTTCAAAGTAGCCTCCAATTTGGTAAACACTAGGATTTTAGGAGAAGCAGTAAAGTTAGGAACAGTAGTTGCATCTAGAGATAAGTCTCCACGACCCGCATTGGCTACGCCAAGGTAGGTATCGGCTGGCGCTGGGAAGTTGAAGAAGTATAGGTTTTCGAAAGTACCTCTTGCTGCAGATCTGAAGTCACCAAATTCTGTAGCTGGGTGTCCTTTTACTGAACCGTTTTTCACGGTGTGGGCAGCATTGTATGAACCTTCAGGACCGTCGATTTCAAGACCGTGGTCTGTGTTCACACCAGCAATCACGATAAAGTTGTCCAAAGTACCTGCCCAAGACTGGTCTGTGTCCACTGCATCGTCACCAGAGTTCCAGATCAAAGCGTTCTTCACAGAAACAGTTCCACCAAACCATTCGATACCATCGTCTTGGTTAGCTACTACTTCTACGTTTTCGATTACGGTTCCAGAACCTACACCACCAAGGGTCAAGCCATTGATTTCGTTACTTGCTCCGATCAAAGACCCGCCGTGACGGATAGAGATAAATTTGAGGATACCTGAGTTGTCGGCATCGTTTGTTCCACCATAAAGTCCGTTTGTATCAGTAGCTGGAATACCTTCAATTGCTAGTTCCGCTACGTCACCTGCAAGAGAACACTTTGCTCTTCCAAGAACAATCAAACCTCCCCAAAGACCTTCTTGTGTAGGCTCCAAGTTAGGAGAAGCAATTTGACCTGGAGCGATTTCGTCTGCTACAGAAGTAAAGATGATTGGCTCAGTAGCAGTACCCTGTGCGTCGATTTGTGCACCTCTAGCGATAACTAATGCAGTTGCGTTAGCTCCAGAACCAGCTTCGCCTTTGATGATTACTCCTTTTTGGATAGTCAATTTAGCTGGAGCAGTCACAAAAATTCTAGCTCCAAGGATGTACGTCTTACCAGTTACCCAAGTAGTGTTAGCAGTGATGTTGCTTGTAACACGGATGGTAGTTGGCTCAGCGCCTACAGTCAATACGTGAGTAGCTTTAGCAACGTCACCGTCTTTGTCAGTTACAGTAAATTCAAAAACTAAATTCTTTCCAGCATCAGCAGCAACAGCTGTGTACTCGAAAGGAAAAGTTGCGCTTGTACCAGTCAATGGAAGAGTAGATAGAGGAGCTCCATCTTTAGTGATTGAAAGCGATACAAGGCCGTCAAGACCTTCAGCAGAACCGGTTACCGGACCTAATTTTGCACCTGCGTCAATTTTAGCAGTTGCAGGAATACCAGAAATGGTCACGCCATTGTCAGGCTCCTCCTCAGTACAGCTAGTGAATACCAGCGTAAAGGCAGTTAATAAAGTGAGGATGTACGAAAAATTTTTCATTGATAGAGTGTAATTAAGGTTTTGCGAGTTGATTACGTTACAAAGGTGAACCCTAATTATTGCCCAAAAGAAAAAATAGAATTATGCTTTTTTTAAAAAATTGCGACTCATTTAACCTGCATTTAATGAAGGAAAAACAAAAAAAGGCTTTTCGTTCGAAAAGCCTTTTAAATGGGGGTTTTATGTTACTTCAATGTTACCGACTTGTTGATCGGCACTTTTTCGAGTAACGTTTTGACCAAGTCGCGTGTGCTGATGCGATCCGCCTCTGCTTCGTAATTGAGCAAAATTCGGTGATTGAGCACATCTTCAGCAATTTCCTTGATATCCTCAGGCAACACATAATCTCTGCCATCCATAAAGGCAACCGCCTTGGCTGCCAAATTCAAGTTGATACTCGCACGAGGGGACACCCCAAATAGAATATACTTCGCTTCGTCCTTCAACCCGTAGTCTGCAGGGAAACGCGTAGCAAATACCAATTCAATGATGTAATGCTCCAAAGGCTCAGCCATTTTGACCGCATTGATCTGATCTCGGATGTCAAAAATATCCTGCTTCGAGAGAATCGGCTTTACATCCGCTGCATATTGCATGTTGGACATTCGACGCATCACTTCCATTTCGTCGGTTTTGCTCGGATAGTCGATGTGAACCTTCATCATAAAACGGTCGACCTGCGCCTCTGGTAGCGGATAGGTTCCTTCCTGATCCACGGGGTTTTGCGTAGCCAACACCAAGAATGGCCGATCTAAGGTATAGGTCGTCTCTCCAATCGTCACCTGCTTCTCCTGCATCGCTTCCAAAAGTGCGGATTGCACCTTGGCTGGAGATCGGTTGACCTCATCCGCCAAGATCACATTTGAAAAAATAGGTCCCTTCTTCACCTCAAAATTGGATTTCTGCTGATTGTAAATCATGGTTCCAATCAGATCCGAAGGCAACAAATCAGGGGTAAACTGAATGCGATTGAAATTCAAGTGCAGCACCTTGGCAAGGGTATTCACGGTCAAGGTCTTGGCAAGTCCAGGTACACCCTCCAATAAAATATGCCCATTGGTAAACAAGCCGATCAACAAGCGGTTGACCATCTTGTCCTGACCTACCACTACTTTTTTCACTTCCTGAATGACTTCAGCAATTTTTTCCTGATGCATGAGACTCGTCTTTAAGTATACTAGTTTGGAGGGACTAAATTAGGAGAAATTGTTCCAATCCCCAATCTTACAGTTTCCCGAGCGCAATCCCGAGCG
>CANHCD010000125.1 GCA_947458795.1 Cyclobacteriaceae bacterium
ACTTTGGAGGTCAACTCAGTGATGTAAAACGCTCCTCCTGCTACCTCCAAGGCTCCATTTTTACGGAGCTGGGTGGTCACTGTCAACAAGTCAATGGGTTGACTTTCGGTAAATAAATCCAAAATAGCCTGAAAAATAACCTTGTGCGCTTCCTTGTAAAAGCTCTCCACTTTCAAAATGTCAATAACCGAAGTCAAGGCATCTTTTTCAAGCATCAAAGCACCCAATACCGCTTCCTCTAGTTCAATCGCCTGAGGGGGAACTTTTCCTAAATAGTTTGTAGGATTCTCAAAAGAGGGCTTTTTCCGGTAACGGCCAGTGGGCAGGGTATTTTCAGTCATGATTCAAATTTACCTGCTACAAGTCAAGAGTTTTAAACAATTTTTCCCAAAGTTATCAACAAGAGTTTGAGGCCAGTCTAAGCCCATATAAAGTATCAATTTAGGGATTTTTACAGACTTAAATTGAGTTTTTTCAGCCGAAAAAACAGAAAAACTTATTGTTTAGGGGCTCCTGCTGCAAGATTTTATCCCTAAGTTTGAGTACAGAACTAAATCTCTATTTATCCCCTATGAAACACTACCATTTCATTGCTATAGGAGGCGCGGTCATGCACAATCTTGCGCTTGCCCTTTTAGAAAAAGGCTATAAAGTCACCGGTAGCGACGATGAAATTTACGAACCATCCAAAACTCGGCTTCAGAAAGTGGGCATCCTACCAGACGAACAAGGTTGGTTTCCAGCTAAAATAGATGCCAAAATCGATGGAATCATTTTGGGGATGCATGCTCGAATCGATAACCCAGAGCTACTCCGCGCCCAGGAATTGGGAGTTCCAGTTTACTCCTTCCCTGAGTTTATCTACAATCAAAGTCAAACAAAGAAACGGGTAGTGATTGCAGGTAGCCACGGCAAAACCTCCATCACCTCCATGATTCTACATGTACTCAAGGATCAAGGACTAGATTTTGACTATTTGGTAGGCGCACAAATCGAAGGCTTTGACCTGATGGTTCGCCTTTCCGATGCCCCCATCATTGTGATTGAAGGCGATGAATACCTCACCTCTCCCATCGACCGTACGCCGAAGTTTTTTCATTACAAGCACGACATCCTACTCGTAAGTGGCATCGCTTGGGATCATTTCAATGTATTCCCAGATTTTGAGGACTACAAAAGGCAATTTTCACTACTCATGGATCGAACCCCTGCCGCAGGAACACTGATTTACTGCAGTGCAGATCCTTTGGTAAATGAAGCCGCAGAAAATTCAACTGGTAAAGGTCAAAAAATAGGCTACCAAGCCCATCCCTCCCGAATTGACTCGGGTAAAACCACCTTGATTACAAGCACAGGGGAAGTTGAAATTGGAGTTTTTGGAGAGCACAACCTTCAGAATCTACAAGGCGCACTTCACATTTGCGAAGCACTTGGACTACCTCGGGAAAAGTTCTATGCCTCCATTCAAAGTTTCAAAGGAGCCGCCAAACGCCAGGAGATTATCGTTCAGCACGATACAGGCATCTTGTTCCGAGATTTTGCGCATGCCCCTTCCAAATTGAAGGCAACAGTGAATGCCGTGAAAACCCAATTTCCTAAGCGACGTCTCCTAGCTGTGCAGGAGTTGCATACCTACTCCTCCCTCAACCCGAAATTTCTTCCCAACTATGCCCATAGCATGGATCTCGCCGATGTTGCGATTATCTACCTCAACCCACATGCTGTAGCACTCAAAAAACTGGAGTTGATGACCGAAGACATGCTTCGAGAAGGATTTAAACGACAAGATCTAATTCTATTTACCGAAAGTGCCGACTTGAGTGACTACTTGCTCGCGCAAAACTATTCGGATACCAATCTACTACTCATGAGTTCGGGCAATTACGACAACCTGGACCTTGAACCACTCAAACAAAAATTTCTAGCCCATGCATCTTAACCTAAAGAATTCCATCGCATTTTTTGATTTAGAGGCTACGGGCACCAATGTCTCCACCGACCGTATCGTGGAGATATCGATCGTCAAATTGAACCCAGATGGAGGGCAGCAAATCTATACCCGACGGGTAAATCCTGGTGTTCCTATTCCTTTGGAAGCTTCCTTAATCCATGGCTTGTACGACAAAGACCTCAAAAATGAGCCCTACTTCAAAGATCTGGCACAAGAAGTTTTTCAATTTATAGGTCTGAGTGATTTGGCTGGATTCAATGTGCTTAAGTACGATATTCCCTTGCTGGTGGAAGAATTTCTACGGTCTGGAATAGACTTTGACCTGGACAAGCGGAACTTGCTGGATGCGCAAAAGATCTTTCACCTGATGGAAAAGAGAAACTTGAGTGCAGCCTACAAATTCTACTGCGGAAAGAAACTGGAAAATGCGCATAGTGCCGAAGCGGATACTTTGGCCACTGTGGATGTATTTCGTGCACAAGTGGAGCGCTACCTTGGCGAAACGGCCATTGACCTTCAGGGAAATACCCTCGGCGTATTTGAAAATGACATGAAAAAAATCCACGCCCTTGTCAACGAGCGGATGGTGGATCTAGCGGGTCGCTTTGTTTTCAATTCGCAAGGTGAAGAAGTATTCAACTTTGGTAAGCACAAAGGAAAAACCATCGAGCAGGCGCTCAAAGAAGAGCCGGGCTATTACGAATGGATGATGAAGGGGGATTTTCCGCTTGATACCAAAAGAAAGCTCACCCAAATCAAGTTGCGTGGCTTCAATGCCCGCTAAGATTTGACAAAAAAAAAACTTAGTCTATTCAGGCTAAGTTTTTTTTGGTCAAATTTTATTCCAATCACTTTCTTTGCTCGTAGATCGCTATCGCTTCAGGTAGCAATGAATTTAGTCGTTCCATACGTTTGGAATGTCCTGGGTGGGTAGACAAAAATGGCAAACCTTCGTCTTCTGAATCTTCAGCCATTCTGCCCCAAAACAATGGAGCTTCTCGAGGATCATAACCCGCCATTGCCATAAAAATCAAACCCATTCGATCTGCTTCTAACTCATGTTTTCTAGAAAAACTAAGCAACTTTAATTCAGAGGCTACTCCAACCGAAAGAAGTAATAATTCCTGGGTAAGGGTAGCATCTTGGCCCATTGCAAGGTCAATAGTACCTACACCAAGTTCCATAAGTATTTCTTGTGACATTCTTTCTCCCGCATGATTGGCCACGGCATGAGCCAATTCATGCCCCATAATAACTGCAATGCCCGTTTCGTCCCTGGTAAATGGCAAAATTCCTGTGTAAAAAGCTACCTTTCCCCCTGGCATACACCAGGCATTCACTTCCTCATTCTCAATTAAATTAAACTCCCATTCAAGTTCGTTTACTAACGAATCATAGCCTTGCTCTTTCAAATACGTTTCCACTGCCTCGGCCATTTTATTGCCTACTTTCACTATTTCTTGGCCTTCTTTGGTGGACGTCACTACCTCACTTTCCGTCAAGGATTCTTTGTATTCGTCTTTGACTAAAGGCATCAAATCTTGGGTGGTAAATATGGTTAGCTGGCTTCTTCCAGTCAGTGGCACAATCGAACAAGCGGATAAGGCATATACAACGCAAAAAAGAGCTGCTAACTTTTTCATAGGAAGGTTTTTCTAAGGCTGGTTATTCTAAAAGTATTGAAAGAATTTGATTATTCTTAAAACCTATAATAAAATTGAAAGAATCTTCTTTTATTCGCCTAAATGGAAACTAAAATGACGCTACCCGCCACTGCTTTAGCTTATCAAAAAAAAATGATGAACCCATTTATTTTTTGGTGGGCCATGCTTTTCAAATTGCCAACAGCTGTATTTTGGAGATTGAAGATGGTTCACCTGGATGGAGAGAAGTGCCTAGTAAGCATCCCCTATTTCTGGAGAAGCCAAAACCCTTTCAAATCGATTTATTTTGCTGCGCTGGCAGGTGCTGCTGAACTCAGTACCGGAGCCTTGTGTCAACTTGCCCTAGCAGGAAAAGGGTCTTTCAGCATGCTTGTGGTAGATTTTCGAGCAGAATTCAGCAAAAAATCAACCACTAAAATTCAATTTTCTTGCGAGCAAGGAGAAGAACTTTTTAGCTTGATCGACTACCTAAAGCCTGGGGAAACAAATCAACTGACGATGCTTTCCATCGGTAAAAACACCTCAGGAGAAGAGGTTGCACGATTTTTTATCACCTGGTCCTTCAAGCGAAAAAGCTAATCGATCTTTAAGCAATTAGTCTGGGTAAAGGGTTGAAATTTTTCCGGATAGCACCTGATACAAAATTTACAGCTTTTGGAATATGTCCCAGAGGGACATTATGTAAATAGAAAGCCTGGTGAAAATGGATGCAGAGCTCCAGTGGAGCGATATAAAAAAGGGTAATTTAGCTACTAGAATTACTTTTTAAACCAATAGCAGGATTACGGATAATCCTATTTATTTCATTTGATCTGCGGAATTTTCCACAGAATCTGCGGTCAACTTTTTTCAGACAGGACGATCTGCAGGATTAATCACTCAAAACCATTTCCAATCGGAAAAACTCTTTTAAAGCAGCCAATACACGTTCTTTGGACCAACCTAGAAATTCGTGCGCGGCATGAAAGGTGTTGAAGCGCAAGATCAGCTCGTCCCATTTTTTCCGATCTAGACCGTATTGCTGCATCAATTCATTGCGTACCGAATCAGCGTCAATCACCTCCAGGTAGCCAACGCGCTGCCGCTCCCAATCCAATCGCTTTTCATAGGCTCGGAGCTCTCGGTTTCTCTTGGTGAAATAGCTTATTGGGCCATAAATGCTGAAACCTGGCGTAGGTGAGGTTGAATCAGTGGCTCCAAAACCTACCTGCTGACTAAGTGGCTTTTCTACGACTGGCTCGTCTTCCGATAGGTATAATTTCCCGTCCTTAAATCGAAAACGATAAGGCTCAGCTTTAACCTGAAAGGTCGGTAGAAGCCTTGCCAAGTCCTGTAGCTCCACAAACAAAAAAGCATCCGCTGTCAGTATCATTTTCTTTTCTAGAAAACCAGGAAACTGAAAGGTTAAGGTATCTCCTTGCGAGGCTGGAATCGAAAAATAGCCACGGGAATTCGTGATTACCTTCTCACCTGAAGGGTGACTTACCACTACCCCTTCCAAGTATTTTTTGTCCCAAGCATCAATGACATTGCCGGAATACCGGCGTTGCGCAGAGAGGGAAACCACACAAAAAAAGAAGATAAGAAAAAGAGAAATTCGCTTCATCGATTGCCAAAAGTAGACACTGTGGCCCAGCAAGAAAATTTAGGCATGTTAAAGAAGTTTAATTCCCCTATTTTTTGTTTAAGACAAGCTTTCAGAAAAAAGTATCTTTGAGACATGAATTTTGAGCTCACCCGAATTGCTCCGACACCCAGTGGCTATTTACACCTAGGAAATGCCTACTCTTTTTTACTTACCAAGGCATTGGCCCAGAAGTACGATGCCAAAATCTTGCTTCGGATCGACGATCTAGACCGTGATCGCTACAGACCAGAATATGTACAGGATATCTTTGATACCCTAGACTTCCTTGAAATTCAAATTGACCAAGGTCCAAAAAATATTTTGGAGATGGAATCCACCTGGTCTCAGGTGCATCGACTGCCATTGTATTCAGAAGCCTTGGAGCAACTCCAACAAAATAGGCTCACTTTTGCTTGCACCTGTACCCGAAGTCAAATCTTACAAATTGACCCCAGAGGCATGTATTTAGGGCAATGCTTAGATAGACGAGTTCCGCTAACTAGAGAACAAGCTGCCTGGCGAATCAACACCCTCGATGCTGACTTTTTACAGTTTCAGGAGTATCCAAAACAGGCTAAATCCTCAATTTTACCAGAAGAAGCAACCTGTTATGTGGTACGAAAAAAGGATGGGCTACCCGCCTACCAACTTTGTTCCTTGATCGATGATCTCCATTATGGGGTAGATTTGATTGTCCGAGGGCAAGATTTGTATCCCTCTACCCTGGCACAACTTGACCTAGCTCGCTTGCTCGGCAAGGATTCCTTCGCCCAAACGACCTTCTACCACCACCCCCTGTTGAAAAGTCTAGATCAGAAAAAACTCTCCAAATCTGCGGGTTCCAGTTCTATTCAACACCTACGGGAGGAAGGAAAAACTTTGGCAGATCTATTTCTGCTGCTTGGCAAAAGTCTAGGACTAAAAGAAGAGCTGAGATCTTTTGAAGATTTCAACGAAAGTCTATCTATATAAAAAAAAGGGTTCTGATCATTCAGAACCCTTTTTTACTTTTATTCGCTCAAAAGATTACTTGTACTTTGCTGCCTGCCCAGGTGCTACCGAAGATTTTTGGATAAACTTACGGATGTCCTCATTGGAAGTAGCTAGGTCCTCCGCTCTCAGGTACATCATGTGACCGGACCGATAGCCTTTAAAATCGATTCTATTCTTCAGCTTGCCATTTGGGTCGATGTGCCAGGTGCTGTACTTCGCATTGAAGTAGTCGGTACCCCCATCAAAATAGCCAGACTGAACCATCAGGTGTAG
>CANHCD010000126.1 GCA_947458795.1 Cyclobacteriaceae bacterium
CCCAAGTTGGGGTCATCTTCTACAACTAATAGTTTCGCCTTGCTCATTGTTTTTTAGGTAGGTTAATGGTGAAGGTACTTCCTTTTCCAAGTTCAGATTGAACCTGAATATTTCCTTTATGTGCCTCAATCATGGTTTTAACATAGGATAATCCCAGTCCAAAACCTTTTACATCGTGCACATTGCCCGTAGGAATCCGGTAAAATTTGTCGAAAATCTTTTTGACCGCGTCACGGCTCATGCCAATGCCCTGATCTCGAAAGGTGATTTGAACTTCCGAGCCCAGTTCTTTTACGGCCACTGTGATCCTAGGGTTGGAGGGAGAATACTTATTTGCGTTGTCTAATAAATTATTGAACAGGTGAGTCAGATGAAAAACATCTCCTACAATATGAGGATCATTCATTTCGCCGATAAACTCAATTTTGCCTCCACGATTTTCTACTTGAAGGGCAAACTGATCCATGCAAGCTTGAATCATAGCAGGCAGATGGATCGATTCTAGTTTAAGTTTAAACTCATTTCGGTCCAATGCCGCTGCTTGCAGCACTTTTTCGACCTGCCCCACCAAGCGTTTATTTTCCTCTTTGATGATTCCTAAATACCGGGTTCGAAACTTATCCTGATTGCTCAACTCCGGGTCTTGCAAGGCCTCAACCGCCAGACTTACCGTCGCAAGAGGGGTTTTGAACTCGTGGGTCATGTTGTTGATAAAGTCATTTTTGATATCAGAAAGGGCTTTCTGCTTCAAAATGATGCGTATCGCATAGTAAAAACAAAAAATGATGACCAAAATAAAGAAGATAGAACTCGAAATTGGAAGCCAAACCTGCCGGAATACGTGGCTACTTTTCTCCGGGAAGTACACGTAAATAAAATTGTCATTCCCAAGAATGTCATTTGGAAACAACTTGGACTGCAGCCCTTCTTGTAGCAAAACTTGGGGGTCAAGGATTTCTCCAATACCAATTAGTTTTCCGCCCTCACCCGGCTTTATTCCAAGTTCAAAATTTTCGGTAATTCCTTGCGCTACAAACTGGCTTTTCAACAGGCGCCGAAGCTGTACGGTATCCAAACGATCCATAATCGCTTGCTGTCCCTCTGCAAGCTCAGAAAACGCTTGATTCATCAACTCAATCTTGATGTTGGTCTTGCGGATTTTATCCAGCGCATCATCTGAAAGATTTACTTTGGTCTCAAATTGTGGCACGATTCCCGTGTAGGGTCGAGCAGACTCCCTAGCAAACCGTTGTTTCTGGTTTAAATACTCCAACTGTCTTTCTTTTTCCTGAAGGAGAATTTGCATTTCATCTGGCGTAAACATCCCAGATGCCACCTCCGGAGTCATGTACGCAAAAAAGTTTTCCAGCTCCGATAAAATTGTAACATCCAAGCCTCTGGATAGCAACATTCTACGAAAGGTACTACTTACCTGAGGAACTGGCGCCATGAGTAAGGTGTCTACCATAGACGGGCGGCTATAGGATCGCCTGGTATTGATCTGTAATTCTATGGGGTCAATTTTTTTGAAGATCGACTCCTTCAAGGCGGGGTCCTTGATCAACTTGCTGAGTAACACATCGGAGGTTTCTCCCTTCTCCAATTCTGCTACCGTACCGGCAATGGCTTGCAATGCATTTTGATCAAAGCGTTCCTTATTGATTCGAATCGCATTTCGTATCCAATAGTATTGAAAGCCCATCAAGCCAAAGCTGGCTAGGGACATCAACACAATAATCAACGTAATGTTGCTCTTTGACATGCTACAAAATTAAGCGGATAGCGGGGGAAGGGGGCACTCTTAACATGTTTTAACGAGTAATCTAAAGAATCTTCTTTCATATTCCCCTTTTAGACCGTATTCTAGCAGTTCGAATTTGTTGGTTTTCTAATTACATACCCAAAAAAAGGAAGGTTCTATGCCTTCCTTTTTTATTGTTTCGGTATTTTTGCCTTCCTATTCTAACCCAATCAACACGTGCTCAAGCCCACGCACATTCAAGGCGTCTCCCTAGAAGACCTCGCTGCACAATTTGGAACACCACTCTATCTGTACGATGGAGAAAAAATTGTTCACCAAATCAATGCGCTTCAACAAGCATTTGCTGCGGTTCCGCTTCGAATAAAATATGCTACCAAAGCCCTTTCGAGCTTGGGAATCCTTCGCCTCATCCGCAAAGCTGGCGCTGAGTTAGATGCTGTATCCATTGAGGAAGTGAAGCTGGGCCTCCTTGCAGGATCTACCCCTGCAGAAATCATATACACCCCTAGTGGCGTGAGCTTTGCAGAAATCCAGGAAGCCGTACAGATCGGAGTGATGGTCAACCTGGATAGTTTACCTCTTTTGGAGCGATTTGGACAAACTTACGGGAGCACCGTACCCGTGTGCATTCGAATCAACCCGCACATTCTTGCGGGGGGCAACCTGAAAATCTCCGTAGGCCATAAGGACAGCAAGTTTGGAATCTCAATCGAACAGCTTCCACAAATTCTTGAACTTGTACAGCAGTACCAAATCAAGGTAGTAGGCCTCCACCTACACACCGGCTCAGACATCTTGGATGCTTCCGTTTTTTTAAAGGGAGGAAACGTCCTTTTTGATGCAGCGCTCCACTTTCCAGAACTCAAGTTTTTAGATTTTGGAGGTGGATTCAAGGTGGGCTACCATCCCAATGACAAGGCTACCGATGTGGCAGAAGTAGGACGTATTGTGGGTGAAGCCTTTCAAGCCTTTTGTGCCAAATACGGGCGTCAACTGGAGCTTTGGTTAGAGCCAGGAAAATTTCTGGTCAGCGAGGCAGGCTACTTGGTGGTCAAGACCACGGTGGTCAAGGAAACCCCAACACTGAACTTTGTAGGGGTAGATTCCGGGCTCAATCACCTCATCCGCCCCATGATGTACGATGCCTACCACCACATTTACAACCTCAGCAATCCTACCGGAGCGCTACACACCTACACCATAGTGGGCTACATTTGCGAGACGGATACCCTAGGATCACAGCGCGAACTGAATACCGTGAAAGAAGGAGACCTGCTGGTCATCCAAAATGCTGGAGCCTATGGCTTTACCATGGCCTCCAATTACAATGCACGACTTCGCCCTGCAGAAGTACTCGTTTGGGAAGGCAAGGCTTTTCTAATTCGGGAAAGAGAGCGCTTTGAGGACCTCCTCCGCAACCAGGTTACCATCGATCTCTAAGGGGAAATTCAGAATACCACTAGCCGGCAGTTATCCACATTGCCAAACATTCCCGCTAAAAAAGGACTTTAGCTAATATTCCTCCTTTTTTATGGCCCATACCCTCCGCTTGATCCTCGGGGATCAGCTCAACAGTCAGCATTCTTGGTTTACTAACACCGATCCCGATGTCAGCTACCTGATGATGGAGATGCGGCAAGAAACTGACTACGTCAACCACCACATTCAAAAGGTCGTTGGCTTCTTTTTGGCCATGCGCCACTTTGCGAAGGAGCTAAAGCAGCAGGGGCATCGGGTGATCTACTTCCTCTTAGACGATCCCGACAATCAGCAGTCTCTTGCTGCTCAACTTCCCCTTTTGATAGAAAATGAAGGCCTAACCCGTTTTGAATACCAAATTCCTGACGAATTCCGGCTAGACCAACTTCTTCAATCCACCTGCGCCAGCCTAGGCATCCCTTGCCAAGCGGTGGACACAGAGCACTTCCTTACAAGTCGGGAGTTTTTGAATGACTTTTTCAAAGGCAAAAAGACTTTTCTCATGGAGACCTTTTACCGGGAAATGCGCAAAAAGTACCAGGTGCTCATGGATGGCAAAGAACCCATCACGGGGCAGTGGAACTACGACCAGGACAACAGGCAATCTTTAAAAGATAAAAGCCTCCTCAAAAAAGCCTATACACATCCCAAGCAGGTACACGAACTGTGCGCCATGCTCGAAAAAAGTGGCGTTAAGACCATTGGCAACATTGATGCCGAGCAATTCCCTTGGCCTACCTCTCGGCAGGAAAGCCTAGAAGTACTGGCCTACTTTTGCGAAGAACTGTTGGAGCATTTCGGTGCTTACCAAGATGCCCTGACTACTTGGGATCCATTTCTATTTCACTCGCGCCTGAGCTTTTCCCTCAACAGCAAGATGCTTTCTCCATTGGAAGTGGTCCAAGCCGTGGAGGCCCATTGGATGGCCAACCAGCATAAGGTGGGCATTGCGCAAGTGGAAGGATTTATCCGACAAATCATCGGCTGGCGCGAATACATGCGCGGAATTTATTGGGCCAAAATGCCCGAGTTCGCCCAGCTCAACTTCTTCGGCCACGAGCGCAAGCTACCTCATTGGTTCTGGACTGGAAAAACGAAAATGAATTGCCTCAGTCAGTCCATCGGGCAATCCTTGGACTTAGGCTATGCCCACCACATCCAACGGCTAATGGTGACGGGCAACTTTGCCCTGCTAGCGGGGATACACCCCGACGAAGTCGATCAATGGTATTTGGGTATCTACATCGACGCCATCGAGTGGGTAGAAATTACGAATACGAGAGGCATGAGCCAATTTGCCGATGGGGGCATCGTCGGCACCAAGCCCTATGTCTCCTCAGCCAATTACATCAAAAAGCAAGGCAACTACTGCAGCAGCTGCGCCTACCAAGCGGACAAAAAAACGGGGGAAGGGTCCTGCCCGTTCAATAGCCTCTATTGGCACTTTCATGCACGCAACCGAGAACTGCTCGAGAAAAATCCGCGAATCGGAATGGTCTACCGTACCTGGGACAAAATGGGGAACCAGCAGGAGTTAATAGACCAAGCAGAATATTACCTTGAACGACTAGAAGGGCTGTAGGTAATCCAAATCAATCCCCAATCCACTCCGCTACAAAGAGGTTGGTATCGCGTGTACCTCCGTTGTTGCGGTTGGATGCAAAGACCAAGTACTTGCCATTGTTGGAAAATACCGGGAAGGCATCAAAGGTACCGTCGTGGGTAATTCGCGTAAGCCCTGTCCCGTCTAAGTTGATCATAAACAGGTTGAAGGGATAGCCGCGTTGGGTTTGGTGGTTGGAAGCAAAAATCAACTTCTTGCCAGACGGGTGAAAGAAGGGTGCCCAGTTGGCCTTACCCAAACTGGTGATCTTGCGGATGTCGGTGCCGTCCACATTGGACACATACATTTCCATGTCGGTAGGCTTCACCAATCCCTCTTTTAATAAGTCTTTGTATTCTTGGATCGCTTCGGGAGTCTCTGGTCGAGAGGCTCTCCATACCAATTTGGTTCCATCGGGAGAGAAGAACGCGCCGCCATCGTATCCCAATTCGGTCGTGATTTGTTTGACGCCTGTACCATCAATATTCATGGTAAATAGCTCCAAGTCTCCCGTACGCATGGAAGTAAACACGATTTTATCTCCCTTTGGAGAGACGGTAGCCTCGGCATCGTAGCCTTCCTCCTTTGTCAATTGGGAAAGAATATTTCCCTTCATGTCTGCCGTGAAAATATCAAAGCTAGGGTAGATTGGCCATACGTATTTGCCATCAGCTCTTCGCTCAGGTACGGGCGGACAGGCTGGGTCTACCAAGTGAGTAGATGCATAGACGATCGTTTTGTCGCCCGGTAGAAAATAGGCGCAGGTCGTGCGTCCTAAGCCGGTGCTAAGTCTTGTGGGGGTGTTTTTAGATAGATCGTCTTTTTTCCAATCTAGGTAGAACATCTGATCGCAGGAATTTCCCCATTTCGCGAAGTCAGACTGAAACACCAACTTGCTATCGTCAAAAGACCAGTAGGCCTCGGCATTGTTGCCTCCAAAAGTGAGTTGCTTGATGTTTTTGAGGTACTTCATTTCCTCAGGATGTAGCAATACCGAATCCGAAGCAGAGCGCTTCTCCTGTGCTGCAAGTGTAAGGGAAGTGATCAGTAGGGAAAGTACAATTCCCAGTTGGCGTAAAGTTTTCATCTGTAATCTTGACTAGAAAGAATGTGCCGGCAAAGATACTACTTATTATCTTTGGGCTAAATATCCCTCCCGATGAAACTACAACTTTTGAAATTCCTCCCCCTTCTTGTCTTTGCGTTAGTCGTTGGATCCTGTGATGGACCGCCTACAGACGAAGAATTACATGCTTCGCTGAAAAAGGACGTGTATTTTCTCGCTGCCGATGACTTGGGTGGAAGAGCCATAGGCACGACTGGCGAGCAAAAAGCCGCAGACTACCTTGCCCAAGAATTTGAAAAGTTAGGACTGACCCCCATGGGTACCGATGGGTTTTTTCAAGAATTCACCGTTTCCAAGCCGAGCAATCCTCATGAGGAGGCGGTAATTGGCACCGATGGAGCGGGCGTAACTGGTCGTAACGTCATTGCCTATTTGGATAAAAAAGCAGACAAAACCATCGTCATCGGGGCCCACTTTGATCACTTGGGCATGGGAGGCCAAGGCTCCCTACACCGCGGAGATTCCGCCATCCACAACGGCGCTGACGACAATGCTTCAGGTACTGCTGCACTTTTGGC
>CANHCD010000127.1 GCA_947458795.1 Cyclobacteriaceae bacterium
GGCTCAGGTAAGCAACGAATTCATTGATTACCGTCTTTTGTCCCAAGAGGCTTCCTACTTGAAGGGTATCCACCCATTCCACACCAATCACCCAAGCAAAAACTCGGAACACCTGCCCAAAGATATATTCCAAAGAGAATCCTTTGAATTGTCCTCCAGTACTACTTTCCACCCAGGCATTCAATCCTGTATATTCACCAAGAATGCCAGTTAAACCGTAATTGATTGCAGCGATCACTGCAATAAATGCAAGCAGCATCCCTCCTACGTTTAATGCCAACTTCAGTCCCTCTGCTGCTCCAATAGACATTGCATCGATGAGATTCACACCCATCGACTCTTGGTTGACCTCTAACTTATCCTGCTTGATCTCCTTCTCCGTTTCTGGGATAAACATCTTGGACATTACAATTGCCCCTGGTGCATTCATGATACTTGCGCCTAACAAATACGCTGCAAACTTGCTCTGCTCCTCCATGCTATCCCCTCCTAAAAAAGCTACATAGCCTGCAAGTACGCCACCAGCAATGGTTGCCATTCCGCCAGTCATCAAGCACATCAACTCGGATTTACTCATCTGAGGAATAAATGGACGTACCAAAAGCGGTGCTTCAGTTTGGCCCAAAAATATATTTCCAGCAGCAGATAGAGACTCTGGTCCAGATAGTCGCATCGAACGCGCCATCACCCAAGCTATGCCATATACGACCTTTTGCAAGATCCCTAAGTAATACAAGCCTGAGGAAACGGTTGAGAAAAAGATAATGGTAGGCAATACCTTGAAAGCAAAAATAAATCCAAAGCTATCTCCAGCTAGGTCCCCAAAAATAAATCGGGAACCCGCCTCGCTAAAGCTTAGGAATTTGACAAAGCCTTCGGAGAGAAACTGGAAAGCTATTTTGACTACCTCAACCTGGGTAATTAAAAATCCAAATACCAATTGAAGTGAGATGCCAATTGCAACCAACCTCCAATCAATCCTTTTTCGATTCGCCGAAAATAGAAATGCCACCAACACAATGACAAAAATCCCGAAAGAGCCTCTTAAAATTTCCATACAGTAGATTAAACCAATTTTTAAAAATAGGCCAATCCTCGGCAAGAAAAAAGCCCCGAAGGATTTCAGGGCTTAAAAATTTAGTTTCGCTTATTTATTTCATCCCGAATCCGGGCAGCTTTTTCATAATCCTCATCCAAAATTGCTTTATCTAGTAGCGTATTTAACTTGTCTAAGCTAAAATCCTTTAATAAATTTTCTTTTGGGGCAGTATTTTTACTCGCTACGGATTTACTAGGCTTTTTGGCCTCTTCCTTCTTGTCTTCTTCAGAAAATTCGATTCCTGCTTCAGAAAGCACTTTCTCTGAACAGAAGATTCCAGCACCAAATCGTACTGCTATGGCAATGGCATCTGAAGGTCTACTGTCAATTTCGGCAAGTGCTGTCTCGCTCTTGCTGTGGATTTTGGCATAAAAAACACCTTCTTTCATTTCTGAAATGACAATTTTCTCGATTCCAAACTGAAAACTATCGGAGAAAGATTTAAATAAATCATGTGTCATCGGTCGATTGGGAATAATCCGCTCAATCTCAATCGCTATGGCTTGCGCCTCAAACATGCCAATGACAATTGGAAGCCGACGCAATCCATCCACTTCTCCCATCACCAAGGTAAAGGAGCCCGATTGGGAGTGGTTGGACGAAAGTCCTAAAATTTCCAGTTCTACAAGTTTTTCCACAAAAATTAGTGTGCCGCTTTAAGTGCTGCAGTTAGTTGAGGTACAATTTCAAACGCATCCCCCACAATCCCGTAATCTGCTGCCTTGAAAAATGGCGCTTCAGGGTCTTTATTGATCACCACGATGCATTTGGATGAATTAACCCCTGCAAGATGTTGAATCGCTCCTGAAATTCCTATGGCTATGTACAAAGTTGGGGCAACTTTAACCCCAGTTTGTCCCACGTGCTCGTGGTGAGGACGCCATCCAATATCGGAAACTGGCTTGGAACAACCGGTCGCTGCTCCTAAGGTATTTGCAAGATCTACCAGCATCCCCCAGTTTTCCGGACCCTTCATTCCTCTACCTCCAGATACTACAATGTCTGCCTCAGGCAAAAGAACTTCACCCGTAGCTCGCTCGGTAGCAGTAATTTTGGAGGCAAAATCCGACTCTGAAATAGTAGCCGAAAATGATTCCACCTTCGCCTTGGCACCATCCAATTTTTGGTCTACCGCATTCTTTTTGATGGCTAGGATTTTTTTAGCGGTGGTGATCGTCGTATCTGCAAATGCTTTTCCTGTGTAAATGCTTCTTTTGACCACAAATCCACCTTCTAATCGTGGAAGCTCCACCACATTGGATACCAAACCCGCATGCAACTTGATGGCCAATCGTGCGGCGACTGCATCGCCTAAGGAGGATTTGGCCAAGATCAGCGTAGTGGCACCAGTGGATTCAAATGCTTGAGCTACTGCGCTAGCATGGGCTTGAATGACCCCAGCATTGAGGCGCTCATCTGAGATATGAAGTACTTTTGCTGCTCCTGCCTCACCAATAGCAGCCAATTCATCAGCAGCTAACGATCCCAAAGCAACTGCAATCACTTCCCCCTCACCTGTTTTCGCAGCTAAGGCAAACCCATAAGAAACTGCTTCTAAACTGGTTTTTTTTATTTTTCCAGCCGACTGTTCTACATATACTACGATTGACATATTCTATTGATTTCTAGTGAATTGAAAAAATTGAATTAAAGTACTTTTGCTTCATTTTTGAGCAAACGTACAAGTTCTGAAACCTGGTCCTTGTCGACCAATTTAACAGAACCTTTAGCAGGTGGCAATTGATAGCTACTTGCTTCAGCTTGAGTTTCTTGACTAACTGGCTCTACGACTACCAAAGGCTTGGTGCGGGCAGACATGATGCCCCGCATATTTGGGATTTTCCACTCCGCAATGGGTTCTTGGCAACCCGCAATCAAAGGCAACTTCGCCTCAAGATGCTCTTTTCCACCTTCAATCTCTCGAGCCATCTTTACGGTAGTTCCTTCCAACTCCAGTTTCATCACCGGTGAGAAAGAAGGCATACCCAATAACTCACCCACCATTCCATGAACCATCCCCCCATTGAAGTCAATGGATTCTCTTCCCATCAAAATCAACTCATAGCCCCCCTCTTTCGCAAAATGAGCGATCTGCTGGGCTACGAAAAAACTATCTTTTGGAAAAGAATTTACACGAATCGCGTCATCTGCGCCAATTGCTAGCGCTTTACGCAACGTAGGCTCTGTTTCAGCCTCACCTACATTCAAAGCTGTAAGTGTACCTCCAGTTTGATCTCGAAGTTCTACCGCTCTAGCCAATGCATAATCATCATAGGGACCAATGATAAATTGAACACCTGTGCTGTCAAACTTGGTATTGTTGGCCGTAAATTGAATCTTGGAAGTCGTATCGGGAACATGGGTGATACAAACTAGAATCTTCATTGGTTTAGCGTTTGGTTATTTAGATTTATTATTGCGTGAAAATAACAGGCAGCCGTTAATTAAAAAAACTATTCATGCGCAATTTGGAGCGAATCAAACTTCTGAAAGACTACTGTGCCGAGGAACCACAAAATCCTTTCAACTATTATGCCCTAGCCTTGGAATATCGAGAATCTGAGAAACCGGAAGCAGCCAATTTATTTGATTTTGTAGTGCTTAATTTTCCAAATTATCTCCCAGTATATTTTCCAGCTGCCCAATTTTTCTTCGAAAATGACGATCTCCCAAAAGCCAAAAATCTATTCGAGGCTGGAATTGAACTTGCACATGCTCTACAAGACGAAAAAGCAAAGAAGGAGTTGAGCAATGCCTACCAAAACTTTTTGTTTGAAACAGATTTAGAGTAAGCCAAGCAATCTAAAATCTGGTCAACTAAACAATCAGGGAATAAGCACAATTTTACCAAACTGAATACCCTCCTTCATTCGATCAAGGGCCAATGCTGCATCTTTTAACGGGAAAACTGCATCTATACGTGGCTTAAGCTGCAGCCTATCCACCAATGCAAGCATTTCCGCAAAATCCTGGTCCGTTCCCATGGTAGTTCCGATCAACTGAAGTTGATTCCAAAAAAGCTTCCTCGCTTCCAAGTGCGGAGGATTGCCCCGAGTGGCCCCATAGAACACCAACCTTCCACCTGGCTTGGCAATATTCATCAATTGGGATAGTGTATCACCTGAGGCGCCATCTACAATTAAGTCCATGCCACCAGAGGATTCAAGTGCAGCTGTGCTCCAATTAGCTACCCCATAATCAAAGGCATCCGAAGCACCTAATGCTAGCGCTGCGGCTCTTTTTTCGGGACTACTGCTACTCACAAAAAGTTTGGCGCCTAAGGCAAGTACAAACTGAGCCGCAAACTGGGCTACTCCTCCCCCAATACCAGTGACGAGTACTTGTTCCCCTGCTTTCAGTTTGCCTTGAACTGCCACAGCCCGGTAAGCAGTGAGCCCAGCTAAGGGCAATGCAGCCGCTTCCTCCCAGCTCAGGTGACTGGGCTTTGGAAAAACGCGATCTGCAGGTACGGCCACATACTCTGCAAAGGTGCCATTTCTTGGCATCCCGATGATTTCGAAATTTTTCCCTTGAGCCTTTTCATTGTCTCCCCAATGAAGTGCAGGATTAAGCATAACCTCCTGTCCCAGCAACGCTCGATCCACCTCTGTGCCTACTTCCTCTACAATTCCTGCTCCATCAGAACCAAGGACTATTCCATCCTGAATGTTGGGATACAATCCCTTTCTGCACCATTCGTCCCGATGATTTAAGGCTGCTGCCTTGATTCGAAGGAGAACCTCATTGGGCTGACAAACGGGTTTGGGAATCTGTACAAGTTGAATTTTCGATTCCAAAGACCGCTGAAGTACAATCGCTTTCATAGAAACTTAGAAGGGTGCTGGATCATCTCCACCTAAAAATGCATTTTCAATGTCTCCCTCATTTGCTTTACTCGAGCGCATCAAAGTTTGATCTGTATCAAAAGTATTGACCCCTGAGGCACCAGAAGTAAACTTGCGAGAATAGCCGATCTCGGAAGCCTGGGAGCTTTGAAAGCCCATGCCCCCATCCAAATCTGTAAACTTGGTGTAACGCCCGATAAATCGGAGTTTGATGTTTTCCAAGGAACCATTTCTGTGCTTGGCAATGATCACCTCTCCTACACCAGCAGTGGAAGCTCCTCCCTCATCTTCCGTAATCCCATAGTATTCAGGACGGTAGAGGAACATAACCATATCAGCATCCTGTTCAATGGCCCCAGATTCACGAAGATCGGACAGCTGTGGTCGTTTATCTCCACCGCGGGTTTCTACCGCTCTAGAAAGCTGGGAAAGCGCTATCACTGGAATGCTCAATTCCTTGGCAATCTTCTTCAATGCTCGGGAGATACTTGCAATTTCCTGCTCTCGGTTTCCTCCAAATCCACCTTTGGAATCTCCAGACATCAATTGGAGGTAATCCACAACGACCATTTGGATATCGTGCTGCGCCTTCAACTTTCGACACTTCGCTCGCAATTCCAAAATGGACAATGCAGGGGTATCATCCACAAAAAGTGGGGCTTTTGAAAGTTTGGCGGTCTTGTGTACGAGCTGCGCCCATTCATGATCGGCCAAAGTACCCTTCTTAATTTTATCCGAATCCAGCTCTGCTTCGGAAGAAATCAAACGGTTTACCAGCTGCACCGAAGACATCTCCAAGGAAAAAATCGCGACAGGTCGGTTGTGATCTACCGCAGCATTACGCAATACGGAAAGTACAAATGCCGTCTTTCCCATCGCTGGACGGGCAGCAATGATGACCAGATCAGATTTCTGCCATCCAGAGGTAACCCGATCCAAGGCGGTAAACCCAGAAGGAACACCGGTCAATCCATCCTTTTGGTTCTTTCTGACTTCAAGTTCCGCTATTGCATCCCGCATGATGGAACTCATCGTTGCGTAATTTTTACGGATATTTTTTTCTGATATCTCAAAAAGCGACTGCTCCATCGCGTCCAAAAGCTCAAATACATCTGTGGTATCTTCAAACGCATCTTTTTGGATGGTCGAGGAGATTCGGATCAACTCACGTTTGATGGATTGCTCGGTAATGATGCGGGCGTGAAATTCAATGTTGGCAGCAGAGGCTACTTTGGAGGTCAACTCAGTGATGTAAAACGCTCCTCCTGCTACCTCCAAGGCTCCATTTTTGCGGAGCTGGGTGGTTACTGTCAACAAGTCAATGGGTTGACTTTCGGTAAATAGATCCAAAATAGCCTGAAAAATAACCTTGTGCGCTTCCTTGTAAAAGCTCTCCACCTTCAAAATGTCAATAACCGAAGTCAAGGCATCTTTTTCCAACATCAAAGCACCCAATACCGCTTCCTCTAGTTCAATCGCTTGAGGTGGAACCTTTCCTAAATAGTTTGTAGGATTCTCAAAAGA
>CANHCD010000128.1 GCA_947458795.1 Cyclobacteriaceae bacterium
GATCAGGGAAGTTTGTACATCTGATGGCCAACTACAAGCGTCAGGGGCCCTTCCAGTTTCTAGATATGGGGATCCAAGCGCTGCTCAATCAACTGGTCGTCGGTGGAGGGTTTCGGAGTCTTCCCATCCAATCGGACCTGCCCAAGCGCGAGTCTGTGATCGGGCTAGTTGGACTCAACCTTTCGGCTGGCCTGGCGGTTGGCTACAGCTACGATTACCCGATTTCGGATGTCGGCTCCCAGACCCTCGGTTCCCACGAACTGAGCTTGCGCTACCAGTTTTTCTACGGCACACCGAAGTCCCGAGGGCAGCGTTCCCGCGTGCTGCCCTGCTTTTCCTACCTGCGGTGATTTACCACTAGCCAGCTAGCTACTTGTTTCGAATTCGCGGCTTTACCTAGGATTGTTGTACCTTTGCCTCAGAATTTTGATTTATGAAGTTACACAACAACACCATCAGAGGCGTTCACACAGCCTTGGAAGCTATTTTTGAACAAGGGCACTATGCGGATAAGGTAATTGAGCGCACGCTAAAGTCCAACCCCAAGTGGGGCGCAAAGGACCGTTCATTCATTGCGGAGACCACCTACGAGATGGTGCGCTGGTGGCGATTGGTCAATTTTCTAAGCCCATCCAAGGACCCTTGGGACCTCTTCGGTACCTATTGGTTGATGCAGGGAAATGAGCTTCCAGATTGGGAGGAATTTGCACGCTTGCAGCCTGAAAAAATTAGAGGAAAGTACGAAAACATCACCGACCCAGGCCTATTGGAATCGATTCCCGAATGGCTTCAAACGTTAGGATCCCAAGAGTTGGGGGAGAAGTGGGAAGCTGAAATTCATGCCCTCAACGAGGAAGCGGAGGTGGTGCTGCGCGTCAATACACTCAAGACCACTCGGGAGCGCCTCAAAAATCTCTTGGAGGCAGATGGCATCCGTAGTTACCTAGTCAAAGGCTACCCCGATGCCTTGGTGCTGGAGGAGCGCCAAAACGTGTTTCGCCATCCTTCCTTCAAGGAGGGTTTGTTTGAGGTGCAAGATGCCAGTTCCCAGTTGGTCGCTGCCGCACTCCAGGTAGAGCCGGGTATGCGGGTCATCGACGCCTGTGCCGGTGCTGGAGGAAAGTCTCTTCACCTTGCTGCACTGATGGGCAATAAGGGCAAAGTCATCTCCATGGATGTGGAGGAGTGGAAGTTGCAGCAGGCCAAGCTCCGAGCACGGAGAAATGGGGTTTCCATCTTTGAACCTAAAATCATTGAAGGGTCCAAGACCATCAAGCGCCTCAAGGAATCTGCCGATCGACTACTACTCGACGTACCTTGCTCCGGATTGGGGGTGCTGCGCAGAAATCCAGATACGAAGTGGAAGCTTTCGCTAGAATCCCTAGAAAAGGTACAAAAAACACAGCAGGAACTTCTCCAAGCCTATCCTTCGATGTTGAAAAAAGGAGGACAGCTGGTCTACGCTACCTGCAGCATCTTGCCTTCGGAAAATGAGGAGCAGATCAAAAAGTTTTTGGCGAGCGAGGCGGGCAAAGACTTTGAATTGATTGAAGACCGCAAGGTCCTTGCCCAAGAAAGCGGCTTTGATGGGTTTTATATTGCACGACTTTTGAAGAAGTAAGTCGACAGTAGCAAGTAGCTAGTATCAAGTATCAAGACGATTAGAACCAAGAACCAAGAGATTAGACTTACTATTCTGCTGCTAGGAAACTCCTGCTAATCAGGAGTATCATTCATCTCGGCTCTTGTTTCTTGCATCTTGTTTCTGGAAAATCTTGCTACTTGATACTGATTACTTGATACTTGATACGTTGTACAATAATATTTTTCACATTCTATTAATCCAAGACAATTTCCATGTAACTTTGACGGGCAAATAGGGTTCCCTACCACCGATATTTGCCATGAATAAAAACTCATCGAAGTTTCTATACGAAGCACTCACCTACGACGACGTGCTTCTTGTTCCAGGATATTCAGAAGTGCTCCCTCGTGAGACTTCCACAGCTACCTGGCTCACCAAAAAAATCAGATTAAATATTCCCTTAGTTTCTGCTGCCATGGACACGGTAACAGAGGCTGAGCTGGCGATTGCCATTGCTTTGGAAGGTGGTTTGGGTTTTATCCATAAAAACATGTCGATCGAAAAGCAGGCTGCACTGGTACGCAAAGTGAAGCGCTCCCAGGCAGGCATGATTCTCGATCCCATCACGCTTGACATCAACTCTAAAGTGCGTGATGCAGAAGCCATCATGCGCGAATTTCATATCGGAGGAATTCCCGTGGTAGATGAGCACAAAGTGCTCAAGGGGATCATCACCAACCGAGACCTACGGTTTATCAAGGATGCCAACCGCCTGATTCGGGACATCATGACTCGGGAAAATCTGATTACTGCAAAGTCGGGAATCTCCCTCGAGCAGGCGGAAGAGATTCTTCAGGAATATAAAATTGAAAAGCTCCCTATCGTAGATGATGAAGGCAAATTGACTGGCCTAATTACCTACAAGGACATATTGAAGCGAAAAGATAAGCCAAATGCCTGCAAGGACGAGTTTGGAAGACTTCGTGTAGGCGCTGCTGTAGGGGTGACTGCCGACATCGTAGAGCGTGTTGAGGCGCTAAAAAATGCAGGTGTAGATGTGGTATCCATCGATACGGCCCATGGCCATTCCAAAGGGGTAATCGATACCTGCAGAAAAATCAAAACTACTTTTCCCGATCTAGAAGTGATTGTCGGCAACATCGCCACTCCTGAAGCTGCCTTGGCTCTTGCCGATGCAGGTGCCGATGCGGTTAAAGTGGGTGTAGGCCCTGGATCCATCTGCACCACGCGTATCATTGCGGGCGTAGGCGTTCCGCAGCTTTCTGCTGTGTATGAATGTGCCGAAGCGCTAAAAGGAACAGGTGTACCCGTGATTGCCGATGGAGGAGTTCGCTATTCTGGAGATTTGGTCAAAGCCATTGCCGCAGGAGGTAGCTCAATCATGATTGGCTCTTTGCTAGCAGGTACCGAAGAAGCTCCTGGAGAGATGATCATTTTTGAAGGCAGAAAATTCAAAAGCTACCGAGGCATGGGTTCTTTGGAGGCCATGGAATCAGGTTCCAAGGATCGCTATTTCCAAGATGCTGAAGAGAATATCAAAAAATTAGTTCCTGAAGGAATTGTAGGCCGAGTGCCTTTCAAAGGGCTAGTTTCGGAAGTCTTGTACCAGTTGGTCGGAGGCTTGCAAGCAGGCATGGGCTACTGTGGCACCAAGACCATTGAAGACCTACAGGCAAATGGCAAGTTTGTCAAAATCACTACCGCAGGGGCCAAGGAGTCCCACCCGCACGATGTGAGTGTGACGAGTGAGGCGCCAAATTACAGCATCAAATCATAAGCAAGGGAAACCGGTCTAAAAGCCGGTTTCTTTTTTTATTTTTGTTCCATCCGCTTACAAAAAGCGATTTTGCTCTGCCCAGCCTCTATGTTTTCTACGGTGTACAAGAAGATTCTCAAACCCCTCCTTTTTTTACTGCAGCCTGAAACTGCCCATCATTTCACCTTTGGTATGATCAAATGGGCCTTTAACTTTCCCCTGCTGAAGCCGGTTTTTTCTTCGCTATTCAAAATGGAGGACTCGCAGTTGCAGCGGGAAGTCTTTGGTTTGAAATTTTCCAACCCAGTGGGACTTGCTGCTGGCTTTGATAAGGATGCACGCCTGATCGACGAGATGGCGATGCTGGGTTTTGGATTTATCGAAATCGGCACGCTCACCCCAAAGCCCCAAGAAGGCAATCCGCTGCCCCGACTTTTTCGCTTGCCCCAAGATGAAGCCCTAATCAACCGCATGGGCTTCAACAATGGAGGAGTGCTAGGCGCCATCGACCGCCTCAAAAAAAGAAAATCCTCGGTTATCGTAGGCGGGAATATTGGAAAAAATAAAGTGACTCCCAATGAGGATGCACTAGACGATTACTTGTATTGCTTGGAGGCGCTGCATCCTTATGTAGACTATTTTGTGGTGAATGTAAGTTCGCCCAATACCCCCAACCTCCGGGATCTTCAGGAAAAAGAACCTTTGAAAAAACTCCTGCTAGGCGTGAAGGCTGCCAATGCACAGCATCCTCAGCCCAAGCCGATCTTGCTAAAGATCGCTCCAGACCTGAGCAATGGACAGCTTGACGACATCATCGAGATTGTGCGAGAAACGCAAATTGAGGGCGTCATCGCCACCAACACCACGCTGGATCGTTCCAATTTAAGTACTGATCCGGCCAATCTCGAACGCATCGGTGCAGGTGGAGTAAGTGGAAAGGCTTTGGAAAAAAGGAGCACCGAAGTCATTCGCTACCTACACCAGCAGTCTGGAGGAGCTTTTCCAATCGTCGGTGTAGGAGGGATTTTCTCCGCACAAGATGCGATTGAGAAGCTGGAGGCAGGCGCAAGCCTAGTTCAAGTATACTCGGGCATGATTTATGAGGGACCAAGCTTGATCAAAAAAATCAAGAAGGGTCTCCAGCTATATTTGGCAAAGTAAGTTGGCATTCTTCTCACTTTTGGCTAACATTAACCTCCGTATTTTATCTGCAAATGGCATCCGCATCACCCAAGACCAATACGTTTAGAAAGAAAGCTGAAAACGCGCCCAAGGCTAGTCCTGAACCGAAAAAGCCTTCCTCTTCCTTCTCCTTTGGAAAAATCGAGACCAAACAGGTAGGCCTTGTCTTCGGAATTGTATTGATTTCGATCAGCGTTTTTTTGGGAGTAGCTTTCGCCTCTTACCTGATGAATGGGCCGCAGGATCAGAGTTTGGTAATTAACAATTCAGATCAATCGATCCGAGAAGCAGCCAAAGAATCAAAAAATTGGTTAGGATACTTAGGCTCTCAAGCTGCCCACTGGATGATTTTCCGTTGGTTCGGCGTAGCAGCTTTCCTTTTTCCTCCCTTTTTATTTTTACTTGGCTTTCGCTGGACCTTTCAGGTTTCACTTTACTCACTCACGCGCTATGCGGTCTTTGCCTTGTTTTTTGCGGCATGGATTGGTTTGGTAACGGGCTATGCAGGAATCTTGATTGAGGGATATTCCTATTGGAGCTTTGCTTCAGGTGGATTGGGCTATGAACTGGCAAAGCTTTCCTATGACTTTTTGGGAATGGGTACCTGGCTGCTGATTTTCGGCACCCTATTTATTTTCATGGTGTTGTTCTATGGCATTCAGCAACTCAACTGGTTTCCTCCCAAGGCCAAGCCTGAAGATGAGTTGCCCTGGGATGAGGATTCCAAATCGGGCATTCCTGCTCCGTTTTTGGGAGAAGAGGAAGAAGATATTGAAGACGATGGGAGTGACTGGGAGGTAAAAGCAGACGATCCAGAACTACCAATGGCTGGGGATAAAGTCGACTTTAGTTTGGTAGAAGAAGCTCCAGTACCAGTTCCACCGCTTCAATTCAACGATGACCTGGAGGAGGATCTCTTCGATGTACCACAGGTCAACTTGCTCGAAAACGAAAAGGATTCCGTCCTGCTGAAAGAAGGAAATTTTACCGTACAGAAGGGACCTGAAGAAGAAAAGACTGCTGAAGAGGTTGAAAATTTGGATCCCTACGATCCGACCTTAGACCTACCCCGATACAAGTATCCGACGATTGACTTGCTCAACGAATACGATGTAAAGAAAGTCACGGTTTCCCGTCAGGAACTCGAGGAAAATAAGGACAAGATCGTAACCACTTTGGAGAACTTCCAAATTGGTATCCAAGGCATTCAGGCGACCATCGGACCCACAGTGACCTTATACGAGATTATCCCGAATCCAGGGGTGAAAATTTCCAAGATCAAAAACCTAGAGGATGACATTGCCTTGAGTTTGGCGGCTTTGGGTATCCGTATCATTGCACCCATCCCTGGGAAAGGCACCATAGGCATTGAAGTACCTAATAAAAACAGGGAATTGGTGCCGGCTCGCGCGGTGCTGGGAACTGAGAAGTTCATGAAGTCCGACAAGGACCTTCCCATTGCTTTGGGCAAAACCATCTCCAACGAGGTCTTTGTAGCCGATCTAGCCAAAATGCCCCACCTACTGATGGCAGGGGCCACGGGGCAAGGAAAGTCGGTGGGCCTCAACATGATTTTGGCTTCGTTGATTTACAAGAAGCATCCTTCCCAACTGAAATTTGTCTTGGTGGATCCCAAGAAGGTGGAATTGACCCTGTTCAACAAGATTGAACGGCACTTTTTGGCCAAGCTACCTGGTGCTGAGGAGGCGATCATCACGGATACCAAGAAGGTGATCCACACGCTCAATTCCTTGTGTATGGAGATGGACAACCGCTATACCTTGCTGAAAGAAGCGGGTGTACGGAATCTGAAGGAATACAATGCCAAGTTTGTGGC
>CANHCD010000129.1 GCA_947458795.1 Cyclobacteriaceae bacterium
GCTTCGGTAGGCAATCGCTTACCTACCCAGGTGGCATAAGCTACTGCATCCTCATAAGCTACATGCACGACTGGGTGATTTTCTCGACCTTCTAGATTGCTTTCTGGACCTTCTGGGTGCATCCAATTGGCTCCTTTTACCCAAATCCACCAGGCAGAGAGGTCTTGTAATGAAACAGGCCGGGATGGAGCAATAAATACCATGGATCCGGGAGCCAGATCCTCATCCGATAATTTTGGCGTGTTGGGAGGCAGTTGTTTTTTAAGTTCTTCCCAGGAGATGGGTCGTTCAGCCACGGTCAAGTATCCCGTTGCAGTTACGAATTTTTGGAATTGTGCATTGGTCACTTCTGTGGGATCCATCCAAAATCCTTTTATAAAAACATTCACAGCGGGCTTTTCAGCAGCATAGGCACCAGGGTCATCAGATCCCATGGTTAACGCACCACCAGGAACCCAAACCATGCCATTTTTGGTGGTGGGAGGAGTAAAAGCCTGATCACCTAGATCTTGGCTTGTATTTTCTGTTGCCTGGGAAGCACAGGAAATGATTCCAAGCAATGCAACAAATCCTATAAAATCGCGCAAACTAATCATTGGAGTAAGTTACACGGATTGAAATTCAAGCCAAAATATATTTTAGTTTTTTGAGGCCATATCCATGGCTTCAAGCTTTAGATAGACCTTTTTTCGAAGCATATTGAATACCTGTGTGCGCTCTTTTTCACCTGATCCACTCATCAAACTTGATTTTTGGATTACATTTTCAATGTTTCGATATACCAGCTCATTAAACTCGAGATCTTTGGAACCCACAAAATAGAGGACGCTGTGGTTGAGGTAGGTGATTTTAATTTCCCCTAGCTCTACGAGTAAGGTATTATCCCCTGCTACGATGTCGTTGAGGTACAGGCGGTATTCCCCGTCCTCAGAAGTAGTACTTTGGCCCAAAAGAGACTTTTTGCCCTGAATAGCCATTTTTTCAAGGTGTCCAATCACATCCAATACACTTAAATAAATCAACTTGGTTGTTTCTCCATTCTCAATCCAACCCATCTCATGGTAGGTTTCAATCTGCCGTAAGGTGGTATTTAGGGCATCCATGTTCCAGATTTCTGTACTCGGAACCTTCGCATAGGCTCGAATGATTCGTTGCGATAATTCTTCGTAATTGAACAGCTGCTTCTGGTTGAGGCAGAACTTTTCGAGTTGAGCCTGACCAGGGGGTAAAATGGATTTAGTCCAGAAAAAGAATTTGAAGCGGGCAAGAAGGGGATGGAAAAAATGGTGAAAGGGGGGCAGATCCTTAATTAGATGATACAGATGCCGATTGGGGTAGCTATTGATGTAGTACAATTGCTTGTACACATCCTCCATCCATTGTTTTAAGGCATCCTTCTGGGAGGCTTTGGTGCCTGTCTGAAATAAGATGGTACTGCTGTTCAAACAGAAAAATTCGTCAATGGAAATGTTGAACCCTTGACAGAGTAAACTTATTTCATCGAAGTCTAGTAGTTTTTCTCCCCGGATCCTTCGGTAGGCGCTATCCAAACTTACATTGAGGGTGATGGCTACTTCAGCGGCCAAGGAGGAATAAGGCGAAACAATCGGTTTTAATCTTCTGAAAAATTGCTCTTGTGTGTTCATAAAAATAGGCAGCGATTAAAAAAAGTGAATCAAAAAAATATTTTAGCTAAATAAATTAAATAAAATTAAATAAATCGCTATTTATTTAAATTAATATAAAAATACAATGGAATAATTAGTTTAAATAAATAAATAAATGGAATCAACTAAAATGGCACAGGTAATCGCCTCCAATCTGGATTTACCAGAAAGGACTAAGTGATCGACTCCTAAAAAAATCTGCTACTAACGTGAGAGTGGAGAGGGGATGACAGGCAAACTTTCAGTTCCATGGGCTGAAACAGACTGAACTGCAAAGAAGTAGTTATCCTTGCTGTAAGGCAGCTTCATTTGGGTGTCTTCGGTGTAAAACTTCTTTTCCCACATGGACGAAGAAGTCTCACGCATAAGCACATAGTATCCTTTTGCTTTGCCATGGATTGGGGCTTTCCAAGTCAAAGACGATGAGTTGCTCAACCCACGCACATCAATCTTTACCTCTTGTGGCATTCCTGCGGACTGACCGAGAGAAGCCGCTGCAGCAAGATTGACGGCTGCCACTTTCCGGAGGTATTCAAAATCCATAAACTCGGGTAAATCCCCGTACTGAATTCCATTTTCTACCCGAACGTTTTCGTGTTGGTACAGAAAGTTCTCATTCATTTCGGACATGCGCACCGCCGTAAATCCATTTTTCATAAAAGGAGTTTGGTCTCCACCTCTTAGAAATCGGTCGTTTCTATAGATTAACTTTACTTCCATCTGATCTACATAGCGCTCTCCAAGTTCCTTGATGTAGCGTGCCAGCTGTCTAGAGTGGCTATCGTTATCCGAATTGATGGAGCGGCGGATACCTGCGCCACGCTCATCTTCTGTCAACGGGATTGTTTCTGAGAATACACGCATGACCGTGTTGTTACTGATATTGGTTTCGGAAGAATTGCTATTTCCGACAATGTCATTGTTAAGTACTGCCTCAATCTTCCAGGATTCAGCTTTTGCCTTGTCCGCTAGATAAGTCGCTCCCTTGAGTCCTTGTTCCTCTCCAGTGAAGGCCACAAAAAGAAGGGTTGCTGAAAATTCAGTTTGCGCTAGAATCCGGGCCAGCTCCATTACCAAAGCTACACCACTGCCATCGTCATTGGCACCTGGCGCAGCACCGGCAGCATCCATGACGTCCTTATTTCTGGAGTCCAAATGCCCTGAAACAATAATTATCCGGGGGTCATTGGGATTGGTTCCAGGTAGCCTGGCGATGACATTGCCAACAGTGGCATCGGCTACGATTCTTCTTCCATCACCTGGCACTACAAATTCCTCGATGTTTGCAGTCATCCTTCCTTTCGATTTTCCTGCAAACTCCAAAAATTTAGCCTTCACATAGTTTTGAGCGGCAAGCATGCCATTTTTATCATCTCTGTTGAGGGTATGTCTACTTTGGAAGGAAGCCAGTTTCTCTGTATATTTTTTTAAACTGTCGGCATTTACCTGCTGCACGAGCTGTTGAATTTCTGGATTACGAATGACAACCTGCTGTCCAAATACAGGGAAAGTGAGGATGAGGGCGGTAAGTATGAATAAAATGTGACGCATGGTGGAGATCCTATCTTAAGTTCAGCTTAAATTTAGTTCAGATTTTAAAACAACCTAGTCAATTTTACATGAACACATTTTCCCTTCCTAGCAAAGGCGAATATCCTGCCTACTATGAAACCTATATTTCAAAGCTTGGGGATCAAAATTTTTCGACGCTTATCCAATCTCAAACCCAGGAATTGAAGGCTTTTGTTGCTTCCAAACCTGAAGGTTGGGCCAATGCACCCTATGCCCCAGGTAAATGGACTCCCAAGGAAGTGATTGGGCATTGCATCGATACCGAGCGTATTATGACTTTTCGTGCGCTGTGCATTGCTAGAGGTGAGAAAAAACTTCTACCTGGTTTTGACCAAGATCCCTATGTTGTTCAAGGACAGTTTAATGACGTTTCTTTGGATGATTTACTTTCCGATTTTGAAATCCAACGGCAGGCAATACTCACTATGGTACGAACTTTTCCAGAAGCCGCTTTTCAGGAAGTTGGGTCAGCAAATGGAAATCCCATGAGCACGAGAGCCCTACTCTGGATTATTCCGGGCCATTTTATGCATCATTTTCAGGTACTTCAACACGCGTATTGATGAGAAACATAGCAATTGCAGTTCTAGATTCTTTTTCGGAGAAGCCATTCTCAGGTAACCCAGCAGCGGTTTGCCTTTTGGAAAGTCCATTGCAAACAACGGAGATGCAGGCGATCGCCATGGAGATGAACTTGAGCGAAACGGCCTTTGTGGAGAAAACTAAGGAGGAGGGAAGCTTCTCGCTTCGCTGGTTTACGCCCACATTAGAAATTGATTTGTGTGGACATGCCACACTTGCCGCGGCACACAGGATGTACACTGCAGGCTGGGTGAAGGAAGGGAATGGGATTCGTTTTCAAACCTTAAGTGGTGAACTACGGGTGAATAAGCAAGAGGACATGATCCGAATGGATTTCCCCTTGATTCCAACTGAGGTGGCTCAGCATCCTGCTTATGATGGCGAAATTTTCGGGAGCAAGATCATCCAAGCGGCTCAACTTCGGAAAAACTGGATTTTTGAGTTAGCCGATGAGCAGGCAGTGCGTTCTTTTCAGCCCAACTTTGCAAGAATTGCGGAGACAAGTGAAGAAGGATTTATCATTACCGCAGCTGGAGGTAATGGCTACGACATGGTTAGCCGGTTTTTTGGTCCTAATGTAGGCGTACCCGAAGATCCAGTAACGGGTTTTGCCCACTGCGCATTGGTGCACTATTGGCATCAGAAAACTGGAAAAACCAGCTTCAAAGCCTACCAAGCAAGTACTCGAGGAGGGGAGCTATTTCTAGAAATTAGAGGTGATCGAGTGCTTATCCAAGGCAAGGCAGTTCAGGTTTTGGTAGGTACCTTAAGTTGCTGATCGATCCTTACCCGTAATGAATTTTCAGGTTATATCGAAAAAAGTGTTGTCCTACCGCTTCTGTAATTTTCACTTCGAGCTAATTAAATAAAAACGTACTTACTCTTCTTTAAAAAACAAGTCAAACCCATGAGAAAACTATCTTTAAGCCTTTTGCTTCTCTGTATGGTTACCCTAACGGTAGCGCAGACTAGCCGTAAAATTGAGGTTGAATCCAAGGTGGAATCTACCTCCGAAGTGATGATCAAAGGCAAGCGAGTGCCTTACAAAGCCACTGCAGGCACTCAGCCTGTTTGGGATGAGAAGGGAGAGCCCATTGCTTCTCTATTTTACACCTATTACGAGCGTACCGATGTGGTAGATCGTGCCAAAAGACCTTTGGTGGTGAGTTTCAATGGAGGACCTGGATCTGCATCTATTTGGATGCACTTGGCCTACACTGGTCCTGTGGTTCTCAATATTGATGACGAAGGATACCCTGTTCAGCCTTACGGCACCAAATCCAATCCTCATTCCATTTTGGATGTGGCAGATATTGTTTACATCGATCCCGTAAATACAGGCTACTCCCGAATTGTAAAGGAAGATACGCCTCGCAGCACCTTTTTCGGGATCAATTCAGACATCAAGTATTTGGCTGATTGGGTCAACACCTTTGTGACCCGTCAGAATCGTTGGGCTTCTCCGAAGTATTTGATTGGTGAGAGTTACGGAACCACCCGTGTAGCAGGCCTAGTGTCTCAGTTGCAAAACTCCCATTGGATGTACTTCAATGGCGTGATCTTGGTATCTCCTACGGACATGGGCATCTTGCGTGATGGACCTGTGAAAATGGCAAACTATTGGCCATACTATGCAGCTACTGCCTGGTACCACAAAGCATTACCAGCGGAGTTGCAGGCTAAGGATTTGGATGATATTTTGGCAATCGTGGAACCGATGGCTGTCAATGAGATTCTTCCTGCCATGGCTAAGGGAGGATTGCTTAGTGAGTCTGAGCGTGATGCTATCGCCACCAAAATGGCCTATTACTCTGGTTTGAGCAAGGAATCGATCCTTCAACACAACTTGATGGTGCCCACTAGCTTTTTCTGGAAGGAGTTGCTTAGAGCGAGAGATGGCATGACCGTAGGTCGATTGGATAGCCGTTACAAGGGATTTGACCGAATGGAAGCGGGTGATCGTTACGATTTCGACCCTGCGCTCACAAGCTGGAATCATGCCTTTGCGCCTGCTTTTAACTTGTATGCCAAGAATGTCCTAAAGTACAACACAGACCTTACTTACAATCTTTTTGGCCCTGTCAATCCTTGGGATCGTAGCAATGAGAACACGGCCAACGATTTGGGTACCGCGATGAGACAAAATCCTTACCTACACCTGATGGTTCAGTCGGGCTATTTTGATGGGGGTACCGACTACTTCAATGCGAAGTACAGCACTTGGCACATCGACCCAAATGGCAAGCTTAAAAATAGAATCGATTTTAAAGGCTATCGTTCCGGTCACATGATGTACCTGAGAGCGGAGGATCTAGCTACTTCCAATGAGGACATCCGTAAGTTTATCCAAAAATCTTCGGTAGCACCTGGGCAGGCAGCTAAGTACAAGTAATATTTTGAGCGAATAAAAAGTAAAAAAGGGTCCTGAATGATCAGAACCCTTTTTTTTATAGAGATAGACTTGCGTTGAAATCGTCAAAAGATCTCAGCTCTTCTGTTAGTCCTAGACTTTTGCCAAGCAGCAGAAATAGATCTGCCAAAGTTTTTCCTTCCTCC
>CANHCD010000130.1 GCA_947458795.1 Cyclobacteriaceae bacterium
TGGCAGAAGCACATCAAGCGCAGTCCATCCGAATTGCCCATGCCAACTTTAAGTCTGCTTTAGTGGTCCATTTACTGGTCAACAAATTTATCCTAGCACGGATTGTCCTTATCAAAGAGGTGAAGGAAGGGTTCAACAAGGAGATGATTGGCATCATTGGCACCTTTGCGAGACAGGCCTGTATTTCGGTTGAAAACCACCGATTACTCAACCAAGCTATAGAAAATGAGCGGTACCAAGAGGAGCTGAAAATTGCCCAGCGGGTTCAAAAGGCACTTTTACCCCTGAAACTTGACCATCCCGCCTCCTTTGATATCTGTGCCTATTCCAACACAGCAGATGAAGTTGGGGGAGATTATTACGACACCTACCAGGTGGATGAAACTCATTTTGTACTCATCATGGGAGACGTGTCTGGGAAGGGAACCTCAGCAGCTTTTCATATGGCACAAATGAAAGGGGTATTCCAAAGCTTAATTCAACTTGGAATTCATCCTGCAGAGTTTATGAATAAAGCAAATGCTGCACTGAGTAAATGCTTGGAGCGAAACCACTTTATAACAGCTTCTATCTTTGAAATTGATACTGTAAACAACATTTTTTGCCATGCGCGAGCCGGGCATATTCCTACCTTATGGTACAAGGCCGCTGAGAAAGGGGCTGATTTTATTTCAATAGAAGGCCTTGGTTTGGGGATTGTAAGAAACCCAAGCTACAAAAACCACGTACAGGAAGAAACATTTGAATACCGTTCGGGAGATATCTTAGTCCTCCTTACAGATGGGATACTAGAAGGCAGAAAAGAGACAGGAGAACAATTTGGCTATGACCGAATTAAAAAAATAGTAGAAGAGCATCATCAAAAATCACCCATTCAACTACAGCAGGAAATTATCGATTCACTCCATCAATTTGTGGGTGGTGATGGAATGATTGACGATGATTATTCCTTAATGGTAGTCAAATTCAAGTAAACTGATTAAACTAGCTTAAGCATGCTGCAACTCGAAAGAATAAAAGAAGGAAATAAAGACATTTTACGCTTGATTGGAGAGGTGGATGCAAGCAATTCTGTCCTACTGGACCAGTCTATGCAGGAGATCTTACAACAAGGCGCTACCTTTCTTTTGATTGATGGAAATCAATTGGGCTATATTTCTTCTGCCGGCTTAGGTGTTTTCATGTCCTATTTGGATGATTTTTCAGAACAAGGAATTCGATTTGCGATTTTTGGTCTGAATGATCAGGTAAGTGAAGTATTTAAAATTCTTGGCCTAGATCGCTTGATCCAGATAGTTCCAGACAAATCCACTGCAATTACCCTTGGGAATGAGCCATAAATTAAACTTATCCTGTTGTACATCTGCCTTGGTGGAGTTGCGAAGTTTTCTACAGCTTAGCTTAAAAACCTATGGGTTTTCGGAAGTGGACAGACACCAACTTATTTTGGCCGTGGAAGAGGTCTGTGCCAACCTGATTATTCACTCCCATGCCTGCAATCCCAAAGAACTAATTCACCTGGAAGTAAAAGAATTGAAAAAAAAGTTGTCCATTGAAATCACCGACAAGGGGGACGCTTTCAACTTGTTGGAATATGAAGTTCCAGATCTCAAAAAGGTGATTGAGGAGAAACGAAAAGGTGGAATCGGGATATTCTTGGTGAAAAAAATCATGGATGAAATTGAATTTGAATCCAAAAACGGAAAAAATACCTGTAGGCTAATTAAAAATTTTCCTTCCACAGTTGAACCCTAAGAAGGGGGAATGATTCCACACATTTTATCTTTATAATTTTTGTATCTTTGAACTTTACTTTGGTCTTCCTTTCGATGAATAAAAGAGCCCTTCCGGCAATCCTAGCACTTATACTGTCACTTAGTACTTCTCCTTTCTTGGCGCTAGCCCAAGAAAAGAAGGAGGTTTTGGTAGTCGTTGGTACTATTTCAGTTGACAAGGAAGAATTTTTGCAACTCATGTCCAAAGAAAGGCAGGGCGAGAGTCCAGCCAATTCATTGACGAGAAAGGAGTTTGAAGAGAATTTTGAATCATTTTTGACCTATAAACTAAAGGTCATCGAGGCTGAGTCCATCAAGCTTGACCAGTTGGAGGAGTTTAATCTTGAATTTTCATCCGTCAAGGAGTCCTTAATTGCTCCTTATCTGATCAAAAATTCAATCGAAGAAGGGGAAGTAAAAAAAGTCTATGCGCGCCTCCAAGAAATCGTCAGGGCAAAACACATTTTGTTTCAATTCCCTCCAAATCCCAAAAAGGAAGACAGCCTTGCAGTACTCCAAATGGCTTTGAAAGTGAAGGCTGAACTGGAAAATGGAGCTGACTTTGGTGCATTGGCACTTAACTATTCGGATGATCCTTCGGCTAAAATGAACAAGGGTGATTTAGGCTACTTTACTGGACTTCAGATGGTTCAGCAATTTGAAGAAGCTGCCTACACCCTTCCAGTTGGCAGTATTTCAGATCCTATTTTGACAGACTTTGGCTACCATATCATCCAAGTAAGTAGCCGCCAAGCCAACCCAGGGGAAGTTCAAGTATCTCATATTTTGGTTCGGTTTGATTCAGAAAATCCAAGCCAAGAAGAAAATGCGCGAAGAAGAATTTCTGATATCTATGCGGAAATTCAAAAGGAGAACACGATTTGGGAAGAAATAGTACAAGCTTATTCTGAGGATCCTGGTACAAAGTCAGCAGGTGGACTGTTGCCTTGGTTTGCTGTAGGTACAATGATCCCAGAGTTTGAAGTGGCAGGCTTCTCCTTGACAGAGATTGGGGAAGTTTCTCCCCCAATCAAAACGGCATATGGGTACCATATTCTGCGCCTTGAAGGAAAAAGAGGGCTGGAGCCCTACGAGGAAGTGGAACAAAGCATCCGATCAAAAATTTTACGCAATTCCAAAACCGGAATGATTGAATCCCAGGTGATTGCAATTCAAAAATCACGCTACGGTTTTCAAGAAAATGAGGTAGGGATTTCTACAGTAGCTGGAGCAGTGATTGCTACAGACATAATTAGCTTTGGCACTGCCGTTCAAGAAAAAAAACTTGGAAACACGGAGCTATTTAAAGCGAATAACTCGTCCTACACGGTGAAGGACTTGGTGAATTTTATGCAATCCAAAGAGGTCACTCCAAAAGGAAATGGGACTTTCTTTGAACTCTGGCTGGATAAATTCACAGAGGCCACCTTGGCAAAAACGGAAGAAGTGGATTTGGAAAAAAACAACAAAGATTACCAAATGCTACTGAAGGAATATCGAGATGGCATTTTACTCTTCTCATTGACCAACCAGGAGGTATGGCAAAAAGGGTTAAATGACTCCGTAGGTCAGCAGGCCTTCTTCGAAAAAAATAGTCAAAACTACCAATGGAAAGCTAGAGTTCAGGCCTACTTGACGAAGGTAAATGATGCGTCCAAACTAGAAAATGCACGTAAATACCTCCAAAATAAGGGATTCGATACAGACAGTTTTGCTGCATTTGAAGCAGATTATCGGAACAATTATCCCGATGCCTATGCTACAGAGTCAGGAACTTTTGAATACGAAGCACATCCAATTCTTTCGAAAGTAGATTTGAATAAGCCGTATCAAGAGTTGGTGATCGATGGAACTTCTTATGTGTTGGTCGTTGGAAAAGTATATCCACCTGGGCCGAGGAAATTTGAAGAGGCCCGAGGTCTTATCATTCGAGATTACCAAGAATTTCTCAATCAGGCGCTTACCAAAAGATTAAAAGAAAAATATCCCATCCAAGTTAATGCTGGGGTTAAGGAAAAAGCCTTTGCCGCTTTGAATCAATAATACTTCCCATTCGGATCTCCCGAAAAAGATAAAACCTATGAAATTGTTAAACCGACTTATTCCGAGCCTACTTGCATTTTGGATCTTGGGACAAGCTCAAGCCCAAGAAACTGCCACTGGTCAAGTGGTGGATAAAATCATCGCGAAAGTAGACAACAATATTCTTCTGGAGTCAGAAGTTCAAAAGTCCTACCTAGAAGCACTCTCCCAAGCGCAGCAGGGAATTGAGTCGCCTACCCGATGTGCAGTATTTGAAAGCTTGCTGATCAATAAACTGATGGTAGCCAAAGCTGTGGTGGACTCCGTTCTTGTCACCGATGCCGAGGTACTCCTAGAAGCCAACAACCGATTTGCTATGGTCATGCAACAATTCGGCGGAGATGAGTCGATGCTTGCAGAAATGTATGGAAAGACTGCCGAACAGTTAAAGGCGGAGTTGGAAGAAGTGATGCGTGAGCAACTTATCGTGCGTAAAATGAGGAAAACGATCACGGATGGCATCACCGTTTCCCCATCCGAGGTGCGTGCTTTTTACCTCAACATTCCTAAAGATTCACTTCCCCTATTTACCTCTGAGGCTACAGTAGGCCAAATCGTCAGAAAGCCCGAAACCAATCCAAAGGTTAGAGAAGAAATTATTGCGCAGCTTAAACAGTTTAAAGAGGCAATAGCAACCGGCAAGGCTACATTTGCCGAATTAGCCAAAGACAATTCGGAAGATCCTGGATCAGCAGCCCAAGGAGGAGATCTAGGATTTTTTAGAAGAGGTGAGCTGGCTCCAGAGTACGAGGCCACCGCATTGGGACTCCGACTTGGTGAGATCTCAGACCCTATTGAAACCCAATTTGGATTTCACATGATCCAGCTCCTCGAGAATAAAGGTACAACCTTCAATACGCGGCACATACTACGCATTCCAAAAGCCTCCGAGGAGGATATAGTAAAAGCTGAACGCTATTTAGACAGTCTTAAAAAAGAAGTTTTAGCTGGTAAAATTGATTTTGCTAAAGCAGCAAAAGAATATTCCCAAGATAGAGCAACTTCAGATGCAGGAGGATTTTTTACCGATCCAGCCACTACTTCCAATAGGCTATCGTTGCGCACCCTAGAAGATCCTGTACTCTATTTTACGATCGATACCATGAAGGTTGGGGACATCACTCCTCCAATTCGTTTTGAAGATCCTAGAGAAGGCACTAAGGTCCGTATTCTTTTCTACAAAGCCAGATACCCTGCACATAAGGCAAACCTTGAGGATGATTATGAGAAATTGAAGGCAGCCACCCTTCGCAGAAAAGAGGATGAGGTACTCAGCAAATGGTTTGTTACTGCCAAAGAAGATATTTTCATTGACATCGACCCCAGCTACGATCGCTGCGATGCCTTGAAAGACAAGTAGTTTTTAAACCTCGCTAAGCGAGGTTTTTTTTTAGGCACACCACTTGATGTGCTTTTTAGGACCGTCAATAAGGAGTGGATTGCTCAATTACTAAGAGCGCATGTCAAGGAATTTAGCTAGCACTTTCTTCAACGGATTCCCCGCCTTGCGTCTGCTTTTCAAAAAGAGCAGCATAAACTCCTTTTTGAGTCATTAAAGAAGCATGATCGCCGCGCTCCACAATTCGTCCCTCATCCAATACGATTATTTGATCGGCAAGCTTGGCTGAGGACACCCGGTGGGAGATGATGATGGAGGTACGGTTTTCCATGATCTTTTTGAGTGAATTTAAAATCGCATTCTCCGTCTTGGTGTCAACTGCAGATAGACAGTCATCTAGAATCAAAATCTTGGGTTCCTTTGCTATAGCTCTTGCAATAGAAACACGCTGCTTTTGTCCTCCAGAAAGCGTAATCCCTCGTTCACCAAGAAGGGTGTCAAAGCCATTGGGGAAGTCTAAAATGTTTTGGTAAACGTCTGCATCTTTAGCTGCCTGCGTCACTAGCTCTAGATCTGGATTGTCTACTCCAAAAGAAATATTGCTTGCAATGGTGTCGGAAAAAAGAAAAACATCTTGAGGAACCACACCTATCTGACTACGAAGGCTAGCCAATGCATAGTGCTGAATGGGTTTATTATCAACCAGAATCTCCCCGGAAGTAGCATCGTACATCCGCATCAGCAAATTGGCAAGCGTAGATTTGCCTGAGCCAGTGGTACCAATAATCCCCAAGGTCTGGCCAGCTTCAATCGAAAAGGAAACATCCTTCAACGCCTGGATCCCCGAATCTTGGTAAACAAAAGAAAGGTGACTCACTTGAATTGACCCTTCCAGTGTGGCTTCAATGTTTTTCTCAGATACCAAATCCGTTTTCTGATCCAACAATTCATTAATTCTTCGTTGGGAAACCTCCGCACGCTGCACAATACTGGTCACCCAGCCTAGGGATGCTACCGGCCAAGTCAACATGTTGACATAGAGTATAAATTCGGCGATGACACCATAGCCAATCTCCCCTTGAATGACCATCATCCCTCCTACATATACCGTGATGATGGTAGATATCCCCACTAGGGCCA
>CANHCD010000131.1 GCA_947458795.1 Cyclobacteriaceae bacterium
AAGAGCGCTACAGACTCTACTTTATGCTGGCGCAACGGTACCAGCTCGAAGGTTTCGATGCGCTTGCATTTGATTTTTTCCAGAAATCCTTGGAAGGTAACCCAGCCTACGAACGCTCCTTTTTTGCCACCCTTTTTGCACAGCAAGTGGCCGAACTGAATGCCACCAAAGACCTCAAAAAGGTTCGGAACTATTACGAAGACCTATACAAGGACCCAAAAAATAAAGACCTCAAAGATGTTGTAATCTTCGAAAGAGCCTTGTTTGAAGAAAAACAAAACAACATTCCCTTAACCCTTGAACTGTTGCATCAAGCGGCAAAGGAAGCCGGTTCTATTCCAAGAGTGAAGGGCTACATCTACCAAAAGCTTGCAGAGATCCAGCTCGATCAATTTAAAGACTACCGATCCACCAAATACTACCTAGACAGTGCACTGAAGTTCATCCAAGCCGAAGATCCTGTGGCCCTACAGCTCAAGGAAAAAAAGACGAGTTTGGACACCTATGTCTTCCATTTCGAACGGATTGAAAAAAATGACAGCTTGATCCAGCTGGCATCCTTGCCTGCCGAAGATCAAGCCCTACGAGCCCAAGAGTTTATTGCCAGCGAAAAACAGCGTCTAGCGGATTTAAAAAAAGAGGACAAGCCAACTAAGTCCTCCTCAATTTTCGACAATCTATTGGCCTTTGGAGATACAGGAAACGAATCTACCTTCTACTTTGGGAATGGTGCCGCATTACAACAAGGAGCTATTGATTTCGTGCGTACCTGGGGCAATCGCCCCCTAGAAGATAATTGGAGACGAAAAGCCGCCCTCTTCCAAACCAATGCGGAAGCTGCTTCACCGCTCTCAACTAACGAAACCTTGTCAGAGACAGATGCTGGTCAAGATTCCACAGGCCTCCCCTCCCTAGAATCCTTGCTTGCTTCAATCCCTAAGAGCCCTGAGCAATTGGACCTGGCCAATAATGAATTGGAGGAATCGTACTTTGAATTAGGCAAGGTGCTGTTTTTTCAATTAAAGGAACCCAAAAGAAGTGGGGAATACCTCACCAAGCTTATTGAAACGTACCCGAAGAGCGTAAAAAAACCAGAAGCCTACTACCTGCTCTTTTTGGGGCAAAAAGAGTTGAAGGGCAGCACGGACACCTATGTCCAACTTCTGAATATTGAATTTCCCGAATCCCCTTACACCTTCTCGGTAAACAATCCGGAGGCTGGAGCGGGAAATATAGGGTCTTTGGAATCCGCCAAAGGGTATGAACTGGCCTACGATGCCTACTATTCTGGGAATTATTCCCAAGCTAGAGAGCTGATTTTTGCCACGCTGGAAAAATATCCCTTGACCCGAAACACGGAAAAACTGCTACTTCTCAATGCCATGGTCACGGGCAAGCAAGAAAGTAAGGAACAATTCAAATCCAAACTTGAAGAGTTTATCCAAAATGCAAAGGAGCAAGAGTTGATCACCTTGGCTAAGGCCATGCTGCAGCCACTCCTGAGCTCCGAAGAACTTGCCTCTAAAACAAGTTCGGCAGCAGCAGTACCGGAAAGTCAGGCAGCAGTAAGTGAAGAACCCAAAGAAAAAGTTTCAGAATCACTAGTAAAGGAAAGCCCTTACAAGGCAACTGATGACCAAACCCATATATTTGTACTGGCCTTGACACCAGCAGATGTAGAAACGGCCAAGAATTTGCTTGGAGATCTAGAGACTTTCCATACCCAGTCCTTCGGAAATGCTAGGTTGCGAACAGGAAATATGAATTTGAGTGCAGACCTATCCATTTACATCATCAGCCCTTTCTCTGATGCAGAGAAGGCCATGAGCTATTTGAAAACCTTTCAGGAAAAATTCACTTCGACTGGACTGAGGGATGAAATAAAAACCAAGTCCTTCTTTATTTCAATAGAAAACTTCCAAGTTTTAAATAAAAACAAAGACCTGGAAGAATACCTCCAATTCTTTACCGCTACCTACCGATAAGTTATGTTTAAACCTGGTCCATTTACCCAAGAAAATTGGGCATCGAAAACAATAAATTATTTGTGGAAAGCCTTCTTAGCAGGCTTGGTCTTTTTTGTCCTTTTTGTCTGGATGGTAAGCATCAACTTTCTTGGACTTTTTGGAAGCCTACCTGATTTCAAGGCCCTAGAAAACCCTGATAGTGAATTAGCCTCTGGACTATATTCCTCAGACGGAGTACTTCTAGGTACCTTTGCTCGAGAGAATCGAAGCCCCGTATCTTATGAGGAGCTAGCTCCCAATTTAGTAAAAGCATTGATTGCTACGGAAGACGAGCGCTTTGAAGACCATTCCGGGATTGACTTACAAGCCATGCTTCGCGTGTTTGTTAAATCAATCCTATTGGGTCAAGATGCAGGTGGCGGATCTACACTAAGCCAACAAACTGCGAAAAACCTATTCAAAACTAGAACAGATGCTAGCTCTGGATTTTTAAGTAAAGTTCCAGGCTTACGGATGCTGATCGTCAAAACAAAAGAGTGGATCGTAGCTACACAGCTCGAGCGTGCATACACCAAAAATGAAATCCTTACCCTTTACTTGGATACTTCAGAATTTGGATCAAACGCTTTTGGAATTAAAACTGCAGCAAAAACCTTTTTCAATAAGTTGCCCAAAGACCTTGCCATCCAAGAATCTGCTGTATTGGTAGGTCTTTTCAAAGCACCAACCTACTACAGCCCTGTTTTCAACCCTGAAAATTCCCTTAGAAGACGCAATACCGTGCTCTCACAAATGGTAAAGAACGATTTCCTGACCGAAACCGAATACGATTCCATTTCACAGTTGCCCATTGTACTGGACTACCAAGTCCAAAACCAAAATCAAGGCCTCGCAACCTATTTCCGAGAGATTGTAAAAGCAGACCTCATTAAGTGGTCCAAAGAAAATTTGAAGTCGGACGGAAGTGCTTATGACCTATTTGGAGATGGATTGAAGATTTACGTCACCCTCGATAGTCGCATGCAGCGCTATGCTGAAGAATCCATGGGAGAACATATGAAAGAGCTTCAAAAAGCATTTTTCAAAGAAATGGGAACCAGAGAGCCTTGGATCGATGAAAGTTTTAAGGTAATTCCAAATTTTATTGAAACTGCGGTAACACGAACGGAGGCATACCGGCTGTTGAAGAAACGATATGGAGATAATAATGACTCAATCGAGCTAAAGCTGAACGAAAAGAAGAAAATGAGGATTTTCTCTTGGGAAGGGGAGCGTGACACGCTGATGAGCACGATGGATTCCATGAAGTATTACAAAAAATTCCTACAAACAGGCATGATGACGATGGATCCTGCCACAGGCCATATCAAAGCTTGGGTGGGAGGCATTGATCACAAGTACTTTAAATTTGACCATGTGAAGCAAGGAAAAAGGCAGCCTGGATCCACATTCAAGCCCTTCGTCTATGCGGCAGCGATAGAAAATGGATACAGCCCTTGCTATGCTGTAGTCGATCAACCCGTGGAAGTATACATTCCTGGGCAACCCGCCTGGAGCCCCTCAAATTCAGATGGCAAATTCTCCTACGAGCGGATGACTATCCGAAAAGCCATGGCTCAGTCAATCAACTCGGTAACCGCCTACATGATGAAGAAATTGAGCCCCTTGATAGTCATTGAAACAGCTAGACGCTTGGGCATTACCTCTGACCTGGAAGAAGTTCCCTCCTTAGCACTTGGCGTAAATGATGTGAACATATTCGAAATGGTAGGCGCTTTTGGCACTTTCGTCAATAAGGGTGAACACATCACCCCCTACTACATCGATCGGATTGAAGACAAGAATGGAAATTTAATCCATCAATTTACCCCAAAGAAAAAGCCGGCCATGAGTGAAGAGCATGCTTACTTGATGACCTACATGCTCAGAGGGGGATTTGAGGAAGAGTCAGGCACGAGCCAAGGTGTAGCAAGCGCCATTCGCGTAGGCAATGAACTAGGAGGCAAAACAGGTACCACTCAAAATGGTTCGGATGGTTGGTATATGGGTATTAGCAAAGACCTAGTATCAGGCATTTGGGTAGGTGGAGATGATCGTGCCATCCACTTCCGAAGCTGGTCAGCTGGTCAAGGCGCCAAAACTGCCCGTCCAATCTGGGCGAAGTTCATGGCAAAGGTATACGATGATAAAAGTTTAGGTTACACCAAAGGGCCTTTCCCAAGACCAGAACGACCGTTAAGTATCGAAATTGATTGTGATAAATACGAGTTTGACAGTCAGCAGAATGCTGGCTTTGACTACGATGCCAAGAAAAATGATTTCTAAACTTGGATCAACTCTCCTAAAAACAGCCTACTTGTTGGGCTGTTTTTTTTAATTTCATCCCATGCTTTCCTCCTCTTTTCTGCCCGAAGATCACCTTTCGTTACCGGATCAACCGGGGGTGTATAAGTATTACAATGCAGAGCAGGAATTAATCTATGTAGGCAAAGCCAAAAGCCTGAAAAAAAGGGTCAGCAGCTACTTCAATAACACGAGCGGCATCAATCTCAAAACCAGGCGAATGGTCAAAGAAATCGTCAAAATTGAGATCATCCTAGTCAACTCCGAATTAGATGCCCTCCTGCTTGAAAACAACCTGATCAAAAAAGCACAGCCCAAATACAACATCCTCCTTCGGGATGACAAGACCTACCCCTATTTGGTGCTTACCAAGGAAAGCTTTCCCAGACTGTTTCCAACGCGCAAGTACATTCCAAAAAGAGGGACTTACTTCGGACCTTTTGCGAGTGTAAAGGCCATGAACAATGTGCTGGACCTCATACGAGAACTATTTACCATTCGCACTTGCAACTTGGATCTTTCTTACCTCAAGATTCAAGAACAGAAATATAAGGTATGCCTAGAGTACCACATCGGCAATTGCCAAGGACCCTGTGTTGGCAAGCAGCTCGAAGCAGACTACCTAGCAGATCTCGATCAAGCCAAACACATCCTGAAGGGCAACCTCGCCCCTGCCAAATCTCATTTCAAACAACGCATGGAGGTGCTGGCCGAAAAGCTAGCCTTTGAACAAGCGCATCTGGTAAAAAATAAGTTGGAACTACTTGAAAAGTACCAGGCCCGGTCCCTCATCACCAATCCAAGCATCGCCAATTTGGATGTATGCACCTTGGTAGCCGATGAGAAAACTGCCTATGTCAACTACATGCGGGTCAAGAATGGATCCATGATCACCTCCAAGAATGTGGAACTCAAAAAACGCTTGGATGAATCTGAGCAAGAGCTTCTTGTGACCGCTTTAATCCGACTGCAGGATCAATTTCAATCTGATGCGGAGGAAATACTAGTCAACCTAGAGCTAGAACCCATCGAAGGACTGAACCTAAGCGTTCCAAAAATTGGCGATAAGAAAAAACTAATCGACCTATCCCTCAAGAATGCACTCTATTACAAGAGAGAGAAGGCACTCCTTCAGGGCCTCAATCAAGACAAAAAGGATCGCGTCATCCGACAGCTACAGCAAGACCTAAGCCTTCAGGAAATCCCCGATCACATCGAATGCTTTGACAATTCAAACATTCAAGGCACGAATCCCGTGGCAAGTATGGTTTGCTTCAAGCAGGGAAAAGCTGCTGTGAAAGAATATAGACACTTCCACATAAAAACGGTCGAAGGTCCTAATGATTTTGCCAGCATGAAGGAGATCGTGGGAAGGCGCTATAAGCGGCTTCTCGAAGAAGCATTGCCACTTCCAAAGCTCGTGGTGATAGATGGGGGCAAGGGCCAATTGTCCTCTGCTGTGGAAGCCTTGCAGGAACTCGGGATTTATGGAAAGATGCCCATAATCGGCATTGCCAAACGACTCGAGGAGATTTATTTTCCTGGAGACCAATACCCCATTCACCTGGATAAAAAATCCGAAAGTTTAATGCTACTCCAGCGGATCAGAGACGAAGCGCACCGCTTTGCAATTACCTTCCACAGACAAGTTCGTAGCAAAAAAGCACTCAACAGCCAGTTAACGGAAATTGAGGGAATAGGGGAACTGACTGCTCAGAAGTTATTGAAGGAGTTTAAGTCGGTAAAAAAAATCCTACAAGCCTCGGAAGAGGACATCGCTGCAGTGATCGGTACTACCAAGGCAAAAGCACTTTTGGCAGCCTTAGAAAAAAACAAAGCCCCGAACTAATTCGAGGCTTTATTTTTTTACCATTCCCAAACTGAATTTTCAAAGTCTAAGAGTTTGTATTCGAAAGCGAGTGCATCCAA
>CANHCD010000132.1 GCA_947458795.1 Cyclobacteriaceae bacterium
ATTTTACAACAAAGGGCTGAATTGGAATTTCTGGGTTTACCAAACTGATGAACTGATCTACAATTTCGTGTCCGTCGAATTTGTAAATAGCGATTTCGGTGGTTTGACTTGCAATTTTTTGTACCTGATAGGTGAGGGATTCCACGGTGTTGTCGAGCGTTTCAGGGGTGCATGTGATCCGAATCACATCTTTGCTGGCATCGTAATCATCTGCCAAGTGCATGTCCCAAACCTGATTGATGATGACAGTCCATTCTTTTTCTCCGGGTATGGTGAACAACCCATATTTTCCTGCAGGGATATTTTGATCACCAATAGTTACTGGTTTATCGAATTGTATCCAAGTGGCTTTATGAGCCCCAGTTGCCCAAACTTCTCCATAGGCTACTAATCCTCCAAAAATTTGTCTGCCTCTTACGCTTGGAGAAGAATAATCAATATGAATATGATTTCCATCAACGATTTCCATCGCCGTTTTTTTAGGGCTTTTTGAGGCAGCCGGCTTTTCTGATGCTGCTTGGTGCTGGCTATGATCTTCTGTTGGGACGGCTGTGGTTTGATTTTCTGTGTTACCACCACAATTTGCGAAGAATAGAGAGACTAGGAGGGTGTAGGCGATTTTTTTCATAATTAGGATACGGTGATTGTTAAAAGATAAGGGATGATTCGTGGGAATTCTACTTTATTTAGTACTGGATTTACTTAGGCAAACTATTCAAATACGTTTGCTTTACCTCACCGCAAGTAAGCATGGAAGCACCGAAATAAGGATTTTGGATATCCTCTGTTTCACTTAGCCAGTAGCCTCCTTTATTGTTGAAGGCCATGGGACAGTAATCTTGGTACACCACCGCCTTGGTGAGTTTATAGGTTTCCGTGAGTTTGATGACCTGGGTCGAAAGGGATGAAAAGTGGGTTCTTGCCGAAGCAATATCCTTTGACCCCTTTATTTTGGCTGTTGCATCAGCTAGTCCTGTCTTAATTTTTTCCCATTTGGCATTGTCTTTTCCTGTTCCATCGGCACTTACCTTGACCAAGGCTTGGGAAAGTGTTTGTACGGCTTTCGTGGGCAGTTGATCTTTTACCAGGTTATTTTTTACTAGAAAATAGGCGTCGACCACAGAAGTGAGTTGCTGGCTAAATGCCGCTGAAACTTGCACTTGCTGCGTGCTGCTGCGGTTGAGTAGGCTTGGTTTTCCAGAAAGTTGGGCGGAAGCGTCCAGCGCAAAAGCCCCGTAGAAAACGATTTCTTCGCCTGCTTGCAGCCCTGCCGTGATTTGGTAGTTTTCACCCATTCGGTTTCCAAGGGTGACTTCTCTAAGGATAAATTCGGGAATAGCTGCATTGGGAACCTTTACATACACGATGGAACGCTTCCCTGACCATAAGACGGCAGTTCTTGGCACGGTTACTTCTGCTGAACTTGCCTTATTTTTAGTTTGGATGCGTGCTGTTACAAACATCTCTGGTTTGAGTGCATTGCCCACATTACGGATTTCAGCTCGTACTGAGGCAGCCCGCGTGTTGGCATTGATGAGTGGGTCAATGAAAGTTACTTTTGCATTCAGCGTTTCTCCTGGTCTGCCGGCCACCGTAAACTGGATCTCGTCTCCAAGGGACACAAAAGGAAGGTCGGTCTCGTAGACGTCCAGCAGCAGCCATAGGCTATTCAGGTTGGTGACGGTGAAAAGCACCGAGCCCATGGAAACATAATCGCCAACTGAAACATTTTTTTGCAGTACCACACCCGATTGATCGGCGAAGATGTCTACCCGCTCTTTGACTTGGCCACTGCGTTCGATTTCCGCGATTTGTGCGGGACTTAATTTCCAAAAGCTCAGCTTGTCTTTGCTTGCCTGATACAGTTGTGGGAAGCTTGCCTTTGTTTTTGCCGCTTCAAGCAACTCCTTCTGTGCAGTGAGCAGCTCAGGAGAGTACACTGTGGCAATTCGTTGTCCTGCTTTGACCTGTTCACCGGTGAAGGTGATGAATAACTTTTCTATTCTTCCCGGAAACTTTGCCGTTAGCGAAGCATTTTCACGTTCATCGGCCTGAAGTTTGCCAGAAAGCAGCAGTTCCTTTTTTGTTTGAGCGCCACCGACCACAAGGGTTTGCACCTGCGCCAAGGCCATGGCTTCTTCCGTCATTTGAAGTGCCTGTGGGTTGCTGCTGCCTGCGGATTCTTGGTTTGCTGGAATCAAGTCCATGCCACAAATGGGGCAATCGCCCGCTTCTGGAAGCCTGATTTGTGGGTGCATGGAGCAGGTCCAAATGGAAGGTAAGCCTTCTCCCTGCTCATGTGCGTGTGTGTCCGTATCTGTTGAGGTCATCGCACGAAATCCCCATCCTAGGACCAGTCCTATGACCAAGATTAGTGCTAGCTGAGCTATTTTAGTGGAAAAGATATTTTTCATGGCTGGTTCGGATTAGAAAGTGAAGGACTTGGCGAAAGCAAGGCATCTAGTTGCGCCAAACTTTGGTGTTGCTGGTAAAGGGCATTGAGTTTTTTTCTGCGGTAGTCGAGCAGGAGTTGTTGGGTTTGAATTACCTCTGAAAGTGAAAGGTTACCGGCTGAATAGGTTGTTTCCATCACGGAAAGCTGTTGCTCCACCATGGCTACTTGTGCGTCATATAAGGTGAGCAGGCGTTCACTTTCTTCCCAATCCCGAAAGGCGTTGGCCCACTGCAGCGTAAGCTGATTAGTTGTTTCCTCTTGCTGCATCTCAGCTCCATTTTTCAGGTAGTCGGCCTCCTTTATTTTTGAGGATATTTTTTTACGATAAATGGGTAGGTTCAGCGTCACCATTGGCATTACCATGTCTTCACCTGACCCCATGCGCATGCCATTTTCTATTCTTGGTGTGAAGGTCATGTAGTTGACCCCAGCACCGAGCATGGGCTTTCCCTCTAGCTTGGCCATTTTGGCTTGCTGCGTAAAGGCCATTTGCTCTGAAGCATACATGCCAAGCATAGGATTGCTTTCTTTTATTTTCTCCAAGTAGTCCTGCTTCGCTAGGGTGAGCTTCGCCCTCTCCCAAGTAGTGGGCAAAACAAGATCCGCTTCCATGGGCCGATTGAGGAGTTGCTGGAATTGGTACCGAAGCACTTCCTTGTTGGCGGCGAGCTGCTGCAGGGTGGATTCGAGCTCCTTAATCTGTAATCTGATTTGAAGAATGGCCGTCAGGCCGCTGCTATTTCCTGCCATCGGAAGAGCTGACATGTTCGAAGATGAACTAGGCGATCCTTGCATCGGAGTTGGGGTAGCCCCTCCCATACTCGACATTTGGCTTGTGCTTGAAGTTGCCTGGTTATCAATGGCTGGGCGAAAACTGTTACTCGGCAGCGCAATCGAATTACCCGCTTGGTACTGCATCAAGGCAAGTGTTTCGTACTTGATCAGGTATTCTAGGTTTTCTTGGGCAAGTTGCTGCTCTCCTTGAAGCAGAAGCAACTTGTTCCAGGTAGATTTCACCTCGAAAAATAGGCGATTTTTTTCCTCCAGGAACAACTGGTAGTCTGCTTGCCCCATGTGGTAAGCCTCTTCTTTTTGGGTGGATAGCATCCCAAACCAAGGGAACATCTGCATCAGCCTAAAATCAGCCGTTTGGTTGCCCATAAATCGCTCCATAGGGCGTATGAAGGCACCAACTTGAAGTTCAGGATCAGGAAGACTCGCTTGGTTGACCTGCTCTGCAGTTGCTTGGTAGCGCGCGTAAGCTGCCTTTAGTCCTGGGTTATTTTCTGCGGCCTGTAAGAGATAGTCGTCCAAGGATTGGGCTTGGATGGACTGAGTTCCAGTCCAAAGGAACACAAGCAGCGAAGCAAGGGTGAGGGTGAGGGTTAAAACCCGCATCTTCCTGTTTACTGCTGCAACGAATCGAAGAGTAAGTAAGCGCTTATTTTTCATCGGATATCTGAGAAGTAGCCAAAGGGGTTTCCTTTGCCTTTTGATTCAATTTTCGTTCAGCCCACCAGCAATACAAGGTGGGTACAATAAATACGGTGGTGATCTCCAAAACCATACCTCCGAGGGCAGGGATGGCCATGGGTACCATGATGTCGGATCCTCTGCCTGTTGAGGTGAAGATGGGGATCAAGGCCAAAAGGGTAGTGGCTGTTGTCATCATGCAGGGCAAGACGCGGCGCTTACCTGCTTCCAAGACTGCGTTACGAATCTCTTCTACAGTGCTAGGTTTCTTTTTCGCAAAGCTTTGATCTAAGTAGGAGGCGACAACCACCCCATCGTCCGTAGCGATACCAAACAAAGCAATGAAGCCCACCCAAACGGCTACACTTAGGTTGTAGGCTTTCATTTGGAATAAGTCCCGTAGGTTGGTTCCCCAGAGATCAATGTTTAAGAAGCCATCCAAGCCCACTAGCCAAAGCATCAGGAAGCCCCCCGAAAAGGTCATCGCAATGCCGGTAAATACAAATAGCGTGGTAGAAACGGCCCTAAATTGAAAATAGAGCAATAGGAAGATGAGTACGAGGCAAAGCGGTACAACCAAGCCAAGGCGTTTTTCAGCACGTACTTGATTTTCATAGGAACCGGAAAACTCAAAACGCACACCTTCGGGAACGGTGAGTTCGCCCGAAGCTATCTTCTCATCCAAGTAGGCTTTGGCATCTTCTACAACAGTTACTTCGGAGAAGCCTTCGTTTTTATCCAGGAGGACAAATCCAACTAGGAAGCTATTTTCCCCACGAATCATGTCTGGCCCTGGACGGTACTCAATGTCGACCAGCTGACCCAAGGGGATGTAGTTACCGAGAGGGGTAGGGATTTGCAAATTCTCAATCGCTTCGGGGTCATCTCGGAATTCTCGTGCATAGCGCACGCGAATTGGAAAGCGCTCTCTGCCTTCTACCGTGGTGCTGAGCTTTATGCCCCCGATGGCTGTTTCGATAAACTCCTGTACATCGACCACATTCAATCCGTAGCGGGAGATTTTTTCCCGGTCAATGGCCAGTTCTAGGTATGGTTTACCCACAATCCGGTCTGCAAAAACGGCCTCCTTTTTGACGGAAGGAATCTCCTTTAAATAACCTTCTAACTTTAATCCAAAGGATTCAATCGTTTTTAAATCAGGTCCATACACCTTTATTCCCATTGGGGCTCTCATGCCTGTTTGAAGCATGACCAAGCGCGTTTCTATGGGCTGCAGCTTAGGTGAGCTTGTGACTCCGGGTAGTTTGATTACAGCAAGGATCTCTTGCCAGATATCGTCTGGGTTACGGATATGCGCTCTCCACTGTCTGAAGTATTCTCCCGACTCATCTGGTTGCAGTTGGGTTACGTCCAACTCCTGAAGGGACATGGTATTGAGGTCGAAATATCCTCCATTTTTCAGCAGGTATTTTCCATCTTCCATGGCAAAACGAAGCCGCTTTCCTTGGGGATCACTCAGGTATTCGGACTTGTAGTTGATTGTATTTTCATACATCGTGATGGGTGCAGGGTCAATGGCCGTTTCAGCCCTTCCCGCCTTGCCGACTACCATGTCTACTTCAGGTATGGCAGTCACGAGCATGTCTAATTTTTGGAGTACCTCTTTATTTTCCTGCATACCCGAGTGAGGCATGCTGCTTGGCATCAGCAAAAAGGAGCCTTCGTTGAGCGAGGGCATAAATTCCTTGCCTAAACCAGGGAAGGCATGTGCCATTCCCGACCAAACTGCGGTGGGTCGGATGTTGATACCGACCAAATCAAACGTTTTGGGCAGTAGCCCAAAAACACGTCCAAAGCCCAGCCAAACGGTCAATCCTAGACTGATAATGAGTAGGGGAAAGAGTAAGAAGGTACGCTTGTGGTACAAGCACCAGGTCAAGAGGCGTGGGTAAATTTTGATAAAGCCAGCAAACCCGCCAAGGACCAGCCCCAATAGAAGCGTGATAAAGAGAAAATTAACAACCGTGCTTTCAGATACACCCAAAGGCATCCAGAGCGTGGTGAGTAGCCAAGCAACGAATAGGAGTGTGGTGTACAGTAAGACTTGCGCTTTGTGTTTCTCTACCTGCTCTGGGAAATGGTAGGCCAAGCTATGAATCAGTCCGTAGGTAAACAGCAAGGCGCCCGCCCAAGGCCAAACGAGAATTGCCAGTATGGGCCCGAGTAGCAGCAGGCTGTAGTAGAGGTACCTACTTACTTTGCTGGATAGGCTTTTCCAATTGAAGGCCCAATGGGTAAAGGCAGGGAGGATCAACAAGGTGATGATCAC
>CANHCD010000133.1 GCA_947458795.1 Cyclobacteriaceae bacterium
AAAGTATTTACCACCATCTTCTTGATCGTCAAAGATCAAGATGTAGCAGAAGATCTGTTACAGGATGTATTTGTCAAGGTGCTCCACACCTTGAATTCTGACAAGTACAACGAGGAAGGTAAATTTCAACCCTGGGTGATGCGTATTGCGCATAACCTGGCGATCGATCATTTTAGAAAGGCAAAAAGATACCCTACCATCCTCTTGGAAGATGGCAGCAATGTGTTCAATTCCCTAAGTTTTGCGGAAGACTCCTCCGAGGAGCAACGCATCAAAGAGGAAACCCTGGCCTATGTACGCAATTTGATCGATGAACTCCCAGAGGCTCAGAAGGAAGTGGTCATCATGCGTCATTACTTAGACATGAGTTTCCAGGAAATAGCCGAACAAACCGGCGTCAGTATCAATACAGCCTTGGGTAGAATGCGCTATGCGCTCAACCATATTCGTAAAAAAATGAAACTAGTAAACAGCGCCTATGATAAAATCATTTACCCCAAATGACCTGATTAGATATATCTATCAGGAAATGTCGGAGGTAGAACAAGAACTCTTGATGCAAGCCTTGCACAGCGACGACGCTTTGATGCAAGAATACATTCAACTGCTGAGCACGGTGGAGTTTTTGGAGCAAGTAAAATTGCAACCTTCCGAAAAAGTAGTGAAAGCCATCAAAAAAATGGCCCAGTCTACGGGACTTCCACAAGTCTGACCTAAGGTAACCCCGCTGAATGGCGGGGTTTTCTTTTTTCCCTGGGCTAGCATTTTTTCACTATAGCCCCCCCTAGTTAATTTTTTTGACTAGCCACTTTTTTACAAGCAACCATAAAAGATAAGGTTTGAAGTCCAATTACCTGAGCCGTTGACCGTGGTCTGTCGTCTGTCGACCAATTAAAACCACTTCATCATCGTGGCGATCAACTTCTTGACACGAATTCCATAGGGAGGACGTAGTAAACTGACATTGTTAAATCCGATCCGCTGCTTCAACACTCCTTTTTCATTGCTAAAAGCCAAAAACCCAAACTTGCCGTGAGCCTTTCCAATACCGCTGTTGTTGACTCCTCCAAAAGGAAGCTCGCTGTGTAAAAAATGAAGCACACAATCGTTGATCACCAGGTTGCCAGAGCTCGTTTCTGTTAGGACGCGTTTGGCGCGAGCGTCGTCTTTTCCAAAAAAGTACAAGGCTAGGGGCTTGGGCTGTGAATGGATTAAGGCCAAAGCATCGTTGATTTGGGAGTAGCTGAGTATAGGTAGGATTGGGCCGAAAATTTCTTCTTGATAGACAAGCATGTTCTCATCAATCCCTGAAATCAAAGTAGGCGCAATGTACTTCGTCTCCTCGTCTACGTCTCCTCCAATTTCTATCTTAGCTCCTTTTTGAACTGCGTCATCCAGCATCTGCTTGATTCGATCAAAGTGTTTTCCATTGATCAATCGCGCATAGTCTGGGCTTTGCATGACTCCTTTTCCCTCGGGGTCGTAGTAGCGAGTCATCGCAATTTGCGCCTCGTTAATAAAGGCCTCCTTCTTTTCTTCTGGAACAAGGATGTAATCTGGTGCGATGCAGGTTTGGCCACAGTTGACAAACTTGCCCCACATCAATTTTTCTGCAGCATCCTTCAGATCAGCCGAAGCATCCAGGATGACGGGAGATTTTCCTCCCAATTCTAGGGTGACCGAGCTCAAATGTTGTGCAGCAGCCCGCATTACGATTTTTCCAATCGCTGGGCTTCCCGTAAAGAAAATATGGTCGAAAGGCAAAGCCAAAAGCTCTGATGCTACCTCTTTTTCTCCCAAGCAAACCGCTACCTCATGAGGAGCAAAGAGTTCGCTCACGAGGTCTTGAACAAGCTGAGCGGTATGTGGGGCGTATTCAGAAGGTTTCAGAATCGCAGGACATCCAGCCGCAAGTGCGGACACCAAAGGCCCAATGGCAAGGTTGAAGGGAAAATTCCAAGGTGAAATTAAGAGGGCCCGTCCTTTGGGTTCAGCGACAATAAATGCCGAAGTACCGAGCATGGGAAGCGGCGTCGGTTGCGGTTGAGGCCGCATCCAAGCGCTTAGATTTTTAAGGCAATGCTTGATTTCCGAGGTAACAGGGAATATCTCATTGAGATCTACCTCAGGTGCTGGTTTACTGAAATCCAACCAAAGTGCCTCACGGATAGCTTCATGGTGGGCATTGATCCAATTTAAAAGCTTGGTCAATCGTTCTTTTCGCTCCACAAGCGTGGAGGATCTCCAAGCAATGGACGTGGGTAGCTGGCTAGCAAAAAGTTCAGCGGGTGAAGGGCGAAAGTCAGAAAGCTGCGTCATGACAAGAGGATTAGGGAACTATTTGCTGGTTAAGGTAGCCAGTTTTGTAGAAAAGTTGACGATTAGTCAGGGGAATCCTAACAAAAAAGGGTTAAACCGTTTTGGAACTATCCTGAATCAGAAGATTGAGTTCGGCCAGCTCCTTTTCACTAAGGTCTCTCCATTTTCCGACGGCAAGATCGAGTTGAATGTGCATGATCCGGATCCGCTTGAGCTGGGTGACTTGGTACCCGAGGTAGCTACACATCCGGCGAATCTGCCGATTCAATCCTTGTTTGAGGATAATCCGAAACTTAAACTTGTTGATGGCTTCGACCGTGCAGGGAGCGGTTACCGTATCCAAGATGGGGACGCCCGTACTCATCCGCTGCACGAAACCCGGATGCAGGGGTTTGTCCACAGTCACCACATATTCTTTTTCGTGGTTGTTTTTTGACCGCAGGATTTTATTGACCAAATCCCCTTCACTGGTCAACAGGATCAGCCCCTCGCTGTCTTTATCCAGTCTACCAATTGGGAATATGCGTTCGGGATGGCCGATAAAATCGATGATATTGTCTTTTTCCCCTAGCGTATCTGTGGTCGAAACGATACCTACAGGCTTGTTGAAGGCAATGTAGACGTGCTGTTGCTTGGGCTTCCCGATCAATTGCCCATCTACGCGCACTTCATCCGTGGGGAAGACCTGGGTGCCCAATTCGGGAATCTTCCCATTGATGGTGATCCGTTTTTGTTCCAGCAGTCCATCCGCAGCTCTTCGAGAGCAAAAGCCTACTTCGCTGAGGTATTTATTGATTCGAATGGAGGATTCTTGACTCATAAAACTAGGCTCGTAGGATTCAAATAAACAAGCAAGGTGTATGCTCAAAGGGCCAAGGCTTATTTTTTCGCCTTGCTTGCACTGGCCAACAAGCGATCATCCACTGTTGGATCTATTGCTGCCAAGAGCTTCATTACTTCGGCCTTTTTTTGAGTAAAAGCGGTCAGGTTGGCCTGAGAAACGGGCTCAGTTGGAGGGATGGTTTCCTTTAGCCAATCTTCTTGCTTTCCATTTTTCCAAAAACGAAAGCAGAGGTGCGGTCCTGTCGCCAATCCGGTGCTACCGACATAGCCAATGACTTGACCCTGCTTTACCCGGTCTCCTCTTCTTAGATCTCTGCTAATTTTAGAGAGGTGTAGGTATTGGGTGGTATAGGTTTCGTTGTGTTTGATCTTTACATAGTTCCCGTTTGCAGCGGAGTAGCTTGCATCTTGCACGGTTCCATCTCCCACTGATCGTATTTCTGTTCCTGTGGGGGCGGCATAGTCGGTGCCCAAATGAGCTTTGTACCTTTTTTGTACGGGATGAAAGCGGTTTAAATTGTATCGAGAGCTGATTCGGGAATATTTCAAGGGGTCCCGAAGAAAGGCTTTTTTGAAACTTTCACCGGCCTGATTGAAGAAGGTAAGTTGACCATTTTGTTCGAATGGGATGGCATGCATCTCCTCTCCTTTGTGGTTAAAAAAAGCGAAATGAATTCCAGAGATGGAGACAACTTGCTCTTCGATCACTTTTTCTTCAAAAACTACTTTGAACACATCTCCTTTTTGTAAGGACTGAAAATCCACCGACCATCCGTAAAGATCTGCAAACTCATCAATTAGTTCGGGAGAGATGCCCTTGTCAACCATAGCATTGTACAAGGAGCTGGTAATAATGCCTCCCACTTCTCTTTTTCGAGTCACCGCTGGCTTTTCCGCTTTGTGGATGGTGGCAGAATCCAGGTTAAACACCACGTATTCGGCGGGGTTGGGTTCGTAAATTAAAAAATGTGCCTTGGAAGAATTAGGCGGGGTAATGACAGTGAATTTTTTGTCAGCAGCAATCCTACGAACATCAAATACTTCAGCAGATTTTTTGGCTAGCTCATCAATGATCTGGTAGGGCACATTGAAGGGAGTGAGTAGGGTGGCAAGGGTTTGATTTTTTGCGACTGTCCCCTCCACAATATTCAATCCGGTGACATTGATGCCGTAGAGAAACTGTTCCTTGGGAATAGAAAGACTATCTGTATGGGATTCCTTTTGCTCTGAAAACCATTTCGGGAACAGCCCCAAATCTGCTTGGTATACTCCGATTAGGAGTATAGACAAGAGCAAAGTGATCGATCCAATCCAATTTTTTTTCATCAGCAACTAACCAAGCCCATCGGGCCACAATTTTTTTGGGCCTCCAAACAAGCCAAAAGATGTCTTTTTTCCTAGAAAACAGAGACAAATTAGACGGCAAAGGCTCTTTTTTAACCATAATTGACATTTTCCGAAAACAGAAATTGATTGGCTGAAGGGATGCTAAGGCCAGAGATTTTAGGTTTCAATGCCAAAAAACAAAAGAAAAATAGACTTCAATAGGTGAATCTTAGCATATAGCTATCGTTCTGTGTCGCATTTATTTATCTTTGGGCTCCCAAAAATTAGGAATAAGTCATGTTAAGAACGCATACCTGTGGCGAACTTCGCCTTCATCATGTCCATCAACAAATCACTTTGGCCGGCTGGGTACAGCGCGTTAGAAATAAAGGAGGCTTGATTTGGGTAGACTTGAGGGACCGCTATGGGCTCACCCAGTTGATTTTTGAGGAGGGCTCTGCAGACAAAAGCTTGCTCGAAAAAGCAGCTCAGCTCGGAAGAGAATTTGTGGTGCAAGCCACAGGCAGGGTGGTAGAGCGAACTGCCAAGAATGATAAAATGCCGACTGGAGATATTGAAATCAAGGTGGAGGAACTCACCGTGTTGAATCCTGCTAAGGTGCCTCCTTTTATTATTGAAGATGATACAGATGGTGGGGACGAGCTTCGCATGCGGTACCGCTACCTAGATCTTCGTAGAAACGTAATCCGCGAAAAACTACAGCTCCGTCACCGCATGATGCAGGAAACTAGGAGCTACATGGATAAGCAACAGTTTATTGAAGTAGAGACTCCTGTACTCATCAAATCTACTCCAGAGGGAGCGCGGGACTTTGTGGTGCCTAGCCGAGTAAATCCAGGCGAATTTTACGCCTTACCTCAATCCCCACAAACCTTCAAGCAGCTCTTGATGGTCAGCGGCTTTGACCGTTATTTTCAGATTGTCAAATGCTTCCGTGACGAGGATTTGCGTGCAGATAGGCAGCCAGAGTTTACACAGATCGACTGTGAAATGGCCTTTGTCAACCAAGAAGACATTCTCAATACCTTTGAAGGACTTGTTAAACACCTATTCCAATCCGTAAAAGGAGTGGATTTGGGTCATGTTCCTCACTTGACCTATGCCGATGCCATGAAGTTCTATGGCAATGACAAGCCGGACTTGCGGTTTGACATGAAATTTGTGGACTTGACTGCCCTTGCCAAAGGGGCTGGGTTTGTAGTTATTGATCAAGCGGAAATCGCTTTGGGCATCTGTGCAAAGGGTGCTGGAGAATACACGCGCAAGCAATTGGATGAGCTGACCGAATGGGTCAAGCGACCACAAATAGGAGCCAAAGGATTGATCTATGTACGCTACCAGCAAGATGGCGTCCTCAAGTCCAGTGTGGATAAATTCTATTCTCAAGAGCAGTTGAAGGCTTGGGCTGATGCCCTTGGAGCAGTTCCTGGGGATTTGATTTTAGTGCTGAGTGGAGATGAAAAATCTACACGAAAGCAGCTCTCAGAACTTCGACTTAAAATGGGTGAAGAGCTAGGATTGAGAGATCGATCTGTATTTGTGCCGCTTTGGGTGGTCGACTTTCCGCTCCTGGAATGGGATGAGGAATCTCAGCGCTTCCACGCCATGCACCACCCCTTCACCTCTCCAAAGCGAGAAGATATTCCGTTACTAGAATCAGACCCTGGTTCTGTGCGCG
>CANHCD010000134.1 GCA_947458795.1 Cyclobacteriaceae bacterium
GATTGTACACGATGCCGTCCAAGATTCCAGGAATCCATTTGTTTAAAAACACCGCTAGCTTTCCTTGTGTAGTAAGTACCAGGTCACGTTTTCTTTTCCAAGTGGCCCGAAGAATGTGGTCTGCTACTTCTTCGGAAGACATCATTTTGGATTCGTCGCGTGGGGATTCTCCTTGTGACGCCCCTGAAGCAGTTAAAGCGGTATTTCGGATGTTGGAACTGGTAAATCCAGGAGCGACCACGAGCACATGAACTCCCTTTTTCATGACCTCAGTACGCAAGGACTCAAAAAATCCATTCATCGCATATTTACTCGCCGTGTAAGCGGTTCGGGCGGGCGTACCACGATACCCATTGATGGAGGAAATTCCAATGATAGAGCCCTTGGAAGCCAAAATGGCGGGTAAGCAGAACTTGGTAGCATAGACAGTTCCCCAAAAATTAGTATCCATCAACTTGCGAAACACTTCTAGGTCTAGGTCCTGAAATAAGGCCCGCATAGAGATTCCTGCGTTGTTGACCAAAATATCTAGCTGACCATAGTGCGCGAGCGTTTCCTCGGCCATGCGACGGTTGTCGGCTTCTGAACCTGCATCAGCTAGGATAGGAAGTACGGGATAGTTTTTGGCGCGCAACTGAGCTGCACAATCCTCAAGCTTTTGTGGATTCCTTCCTGTGATGACTAGTTTGGCGCCTGCTGCACCAAAGGCAGCTGCACAGGCCTCTCCTATTCCTGAGGTGGCTCCTGTGATAAGTACCACTTTATTCCTATAGTTCATACCCGATATTTGGCCCTAAAGATAGAAAATTGCTAGAAACAAAGGCCTAAGCCGGCAAATTGTGGAGTCTAAGCGTACCTAGCTTGGAGAATGTGGTCCAAACCTGTCCCTTTTTTCCTAATTTTACGGCCATGTCGAGAAAAATGAAACATAAGGTCATCACCGACCTGACCATCGAACGGATTGCTACCGAAGGCAAGTGCCTAGGATACCACGAAGGGAAGGTGGTGTTTGTGAATCAAGTTGCCCCTGGCGATTTGGTGGATGTGCGGATCACCAAAGGCAAAAGCTCTTTTATGGAAGGCGAAGTGGTGAAGTTCCACTCCTACTCCAAGGACCGCATCGAACCTTTTTGTGCTCATTTTGGGACCTGTGGTGGCTGCAAATGGCAGCACATCACCTACGAACTTCAGCAGCAATACAAGCGGCAACAGGTAGTGGACCAGTTTGAACGGATCGCCAAAGTTCCCATTCCAGAAGTGGCTCCGCTCCTAGCCTCTGCCAACACGCAGTACTACCGCAACAAACTGGATTTCACTTTTTCAAATTCCCGCTGGTTGACCCGCGAGGAAATCAATTCAGATCAAGAGTTTGAACGAAATGCCTTGGGCTTTCACATCCCCAAGATGTTTGACAAAATCATCGATATCGAGCACTGCTACCTGCAAGGTGGGATCTCCAATGCAGTACGGAATGCCATTCGAACTTTTGCTCGAGAAAATGGAATTTCCTTCTACGCAATCCGTAATCAGGAAGGAGTCCTTCGAAATCTGATTATCCGGACCACCAGCACCGGTCAAACGATGGTTATCGTTCAATTTGGAGAAAATGACCCGGAGTCTATTTCTAAGGTAATGACCTTTTTGAAGGAGAAATTTCCTGAAATCACCTCCCTTCTGTATGTGATCAATACCAAAGGCAACGAAACTTTTCATGATTTAGAACTCGTTACTTTTTCAGGCCTCCCCTACATCGAGGAGCAAATGGAAGGACTACGCTTTCGAATCGGTCCCAAATCTTTCTACCAAACCAATTCGGATCAAGCCTATGAACTCTACAAGGTTGTACGCGACTTTGCGCAGCTAAAAGGAGATGAGGTGGTGTACGATCTCTACACGGGAACAGGTACCATTGCCAACTTTGTGGCCAAGCAGGCCAAGCAGGTAATCGGGGTGGAATATGTAGCTGCAGCCATTGAAGATGCCCAGCTCAATTCCCAGCTGAATGGGATCAAAAACACCCTGTTCTATGCGGGAGACATGAAGGCTATTTTGACGGATGAATTTATTGCCAACCATGCCAAGCCAGATTTAATCATCACCGACCCTCCTCGTGCGGGAATGGATGAAAAAGTCATTGAAATGCTTCTTCAAATCGCTGCTCCTGCGATTGTATACGTTTCATGCAATCCTGCCACCCAAGCACGTGATCTGGCCCTTTTGGGCGAGCGTTATCAGGTAGAAAAAGTGCAGCCCGTAGACATGTTTCCTCAAACCTACCATGTAGAAAATGTGGTACGACTAACCCTAAAGCCATGATCTCTGATTTCAATGACCCCGAACTGAGTGGGAAATACCTAGGTACGATCACCAGCGATTTTGTCAAAGTCTGCGATGTGCTAAAGGAGGCCTCCTACCAGGTTCGCACCAAGGGATTTTCTGAGTTTCCAATTTTTCCTATTTCCAAAGAAATGCAGCCTATCGGGAAAATATTCATTGGCAAAGCTGAAAAAGATTTGGATTGGAATTACTTCATCACCTACGTGGATGAGTTTGTGCAGCGAACCCTGATTGCAGAAGAGGGACTCGAAGACTTCACCAAAAACTACAAGGATCCCGACGAATTCTGTTGCTTATTTGTGATGGATGGAGCCTTTACCAGCTTTGTCTTTATTCCTTATCCAATAGATTAATACTACTCCAATTTACTTGATGTAAAAATAGATGAACAGTTATGAATCAATTTTTTACATCAACTTACTTCGAGTGGTTTAGAAAAAGTAACTCGCTCCACACTACCCAATAGTACTAGTAAAAAGCACCTGTTTTTCTCCCCCATGTCCAACCCAATCCTCATCCAACTAGCCGATGCACAGGTTCATTTTCGAGGGGTCACTCTTGGGAAGGAACTTCAGTTCACTTGGAAGCAAGGGGAACATTGGGCGGTGTTTGGGGATTCTGGGAAATCCTTGACCGGGCTTTTGGAAACCCTCCTTGGGAAAACTTTGCTGCAAAAAGGAAGCCTAGAAACTCCCTTTTCGAGGGACTATACCGCGGAACAAAGTCAAGCAGGCCAGGTACACAGTTTCCGAGACTTGATTGCACTGGTCTCCCAGGATTATCCTATTCGGAATAAAGCAGGCCTACAGAATTTCTACTACCAACAGCGCTTCAATAGTGCCGATGTCCACGACACCATCACCGTTGGCAGTTACCTCCAATCTATTCCTGCCACGCGGAAGGGACCCTGGACCACTGAAAAGGTTGCCCAACTCCTGCGACTAAATCACCTCCTCGATGCCTCTCTTTTGATGCTATCCAATGGAGAAACGCGCAGGCTGTCTCTGGCAGCAGGTCTTTTGCGCCAGCCCCTGCTCTATTTGATGGATCAGCCCCTCACCGGATTGGATCAGGAAAGCCGGGCAGCCTTTGGGGATTTCTTAGCGGCCTGCATCCAAGCCAACATCCACGTGCTACTTACAACCACTTCCTCGGAGATTCCAGCTCAGATTACCCATATCGCCTATTTGAAGGATTCGGGAGTCCTACAAACCTGGGAGCGGAAGGAGTTTGATCCACAGAATACCCCTGTCCAAGTCTCCTCTTGGGATCTAGCACCAATACTCCCCACCTTAGCCTCCTACCCCGTCTATTCAGGGCCTGTGGTGGCCCTAGAGGAGGTATCGATACGCTATGGCCAGACCCTTATCCTAGATCGGCTCAACTGGAACATACAGTCCGGTGAGCGCTGGAGGTTGAGGGGAAAAAATGGGAGCGGAAAATCAACCTTGATCAGCCTGCTTATCGGAGAAAACCCCCAAGCCTATTCCCAGAATTTCTCCCTATTTGGAAAGAAAAGGGGTGCTGGAGAAAGCATATGGGAACTCAAGAAGCCCATCGGATTTGTGGCACCTGAACTCAGCCGCTACTTTCCTCGAAACCAAAGTCTGAGAAAGGTCATTCTCTCCGGGCTTTTCGATACCCTTGGACTATTCAAATCAGTTACCCACGAACAAGAAGCCTTGGCCATTACTTGGTTGGAAGCCTTTCAACTCCAAGACTTGGCCGAGAAATTCTTTTACGAACTATCCCTAGCGCAGCAGCGTTGGGCCTTGCTCGCGCGCGCACTGATCAAAAAACCTCAACTTTTGATCCTAGACGAGGCTTCCCAGGGCTTGGACGAACAGCAGCGAGACCTGTTTAGAAACACACTACAGGACCTCTTAACGCGCATTCCTACTGCAGTCATCTACGTGAGTCATTACGAGCAGGATGTTCCGCCTTGTGTTGATTTAGAATTGGCCTTGTCCTAAATCCTAGGAGGAGCAGCACCACCAAACTGGAAATCGCCACCAACTGTGGAAAAAGTAGTGGGATCCGAGCAATTTTTCTTATTTTCCTTCTCAATGCGATCGTTATGGCAAGCAGAAGAACTTTTCTCCATCACCTTGGGCTAGGATTAAGCCTTCCTGGATTGGCGGCATTTGCCCTTCCCGATACCAACCGAACTCCCTTTCCATCTCCAAACCTGGAGGAGGAAGCCTACTGGAAAGCCATCCGCCAGCAATTTCCGCTTCAGAATAACCGCATCTACCTCAACAACGGCACCTTTGGTCCTGCACCCCATTCGGTGCTCGATGCGCTCCAGAAAAGCAGTTTGGACATCAATACCAGCGGAGAGTACGGCAACTCGGATGCAGAACGCGTGCAGTTGGCTCAATTTTTTGGTATCAAAACCACCGAATTCTCCATCACCCACAACACCACCGAAGGTATCAATATTATGGCCTGGGGCGTCCCGCTACAAGCAGGTGATGAAGTGATCCTCACCACCCACGAACATGCAGGCAATGCCCTTCCTTGGCTCAATCGGGCCAAATACGACGGAATCGTCCTCCGAACCTTTGAGCCCAAAGCAACCCAAGCTGAAAATTTGAACGAGATTCAAAAATTAATCAATTCCAAAACCAAGGTGATTGCCATCCCGCATGTGACCTGTACTACAGGATTGGTATTTCCCATTCAGGAGATTTGCAGCCTAGCCAAATCACGAGGGATACTCACAGCCATCGATGGAGCGCATGGGGCAGGCACCTTTAACTTGGACTTGACTGCAATGGGTTGTGATTTTTATGCAGGATGCTTCCACAAATGGATGCTGGGCCCTAGTGGAACCGCTTTTCTTTACGTACGCGAAGAATCCTTGGAAAAACTTCGTCCTGTCATGATAGGTGGACATTCGGATACGGGCTGGGACATGACGTCCACTCCCCCTACCCTTGCAGGCTATGTCCCGGCTGCCAGACGATTTGATTACGGCACGCAAAGTAAGGCATTAGCAGTAGGCATGGTGGCTGCCACGGAATTCCATGACCAGATTGGCAAGGACCGTGTTGAAACTCGCTTGCAAACCCTCAACCAGTACTTGATGGATGGGCTTTTGGAACTTAATACCAAGCTAGACATCCTCACACCGCTGGAAAAGGAATCCCGAATAGCACTCCTCACCTTCCGTCCAAAAAATATGAGTTACCAGGTTTGTGGAAATGAACTTGGGAAAGCCGGATTTCGGATTCGACAGGTTCCAGAAGGAAAGGTAAACGCGATTCGCGTATCTACTCACGTTTACAACACCAAAGAAGAGGTAGACGCGTTCCTAGCCGCCTTAACTCGAATTCTTACTTGAGTTTCTTTTTCTTCTTTGCGGCGGCCCTTTCGACGGCTTCTTGGGCACGAAACTGTGCAATGTCACGTATAAGTTGTACTGGCAAATCCTCGCCGTACGGAAACTGAATGGCTCCTTTGGAGGTCACATACCCAGCCAATTCTTCTTTAAAATTAATCACCCCTGAAGCGGTAGGGTAATACCCCAGATGGCTTTTGGCAGCGGCATAGTACACCAATACTTCTGAAGTCTTGAAGGCTGGCATGTGGTAACTGATCACTTCTTCAGCCTCGGGTACCGCTTGACGCAGGATTTCGCGCATTTGCTGTAACTTGGCTTGAATTTCAGGAGTAAACCAAGAAAAGTACTCTTGGATTGAATTAGGTTTGGGATTCATAAACTAGAAGGCTCAATAGTTGAAAGCGGATTGAACTTATGGAAAAAAATGAACTTACGCTCAATGAAGCGCAAAAATTAGTAGACCACTGGATCAAGACAGTAGGCGTACGCTACTTCAATGAAC
>CANHCD010000135.1 GCA_947458795.1 Cyclobacteriaceae bacterium
CCATTTGTGCAGCAGGAATTGCTTGTTTGAGGAGATCGGCCAAGTTGAGCGGATGAAAAAGCGTCCCAAAGGGATTGATCAGTACCTCAAATTTTGCTGCTTGCATCTTGCTGCCGATGGTTTGTGCAAAGCAAGAGCCCAGGCTCAGCACCTTGGAGCTGTGGCTGATGGGAAAAGGGGAAGCAGGAATGGGAAAATCAATCGACCAACGCATGGGGTGAAGATACTACTAGATTTTTTTCAAGAAGGATATTTTTCCTTCATAAAATGGAAGGACTGTCTGATGAGTTCCCGTAGGACAGTTTCATTCACATCCGAAAGTTTCTTGATGTAAACGCAGGAAGCCCCTGTTTTATAGCGGCCTAGTTGGGCAAAAAGGTTCTCGAACTTTGCCTCCATGCAGGCCATTAAATAGAGGGAAATTGCTGCCTTTCTGGGAGAAAAGCCAGCAATCAGAAATTCTCCTTTTCTACCGCTTGGGTACTGGTACTTGTAGGTACCAAAGCCTACAATCGATTCCCCCCACATCACGGCTTTTTCTCCGGTCTCTTCTTCCATGATTTTTTTAAGTGCCATCGCATCTTCTCTCATTTTGGGAGAATCGGTGGAGAGCAAATATGCATCTACGGAAGCAGCTGTGGGTTGGGTCTTATTTTCAGCCATGATCAGATTTGATAAAGTTCGATTGGCAGCTCATCCGGATCCGAAAAAAAGGTGAATTTCTTCCCTGTATGTTCATCCACCCGAATAGATTCTACCTTAATTCCTAAGTTAGTCAAAGTTTCGATTTCCTTTTGAATATCCGCTACGGTTAAATCAAAATGTCTTTTCCCAAATCCTCTTCCGCAATTCTGCAGGGTTTAAGAATTTGTTAAGACTATCTACAAAAAGCCCTTTGCGAAAATAACTCTTAACCTGCCTTTGGCAGGCAACCCTTAACTAATTTTATCACGCAAAGGCGCGAAGACGCAAAGAAATCCTTCATTTAAACTTTTAATCAGAAGTAAGACTAGATTCATCAAACCCTTTGCGACTTTGCGAGAAGAACTCTTTACCTGACTTTATTCTTTTCTTCTTTCTATTAACATGATGCCCCGCAATGCTGCGGGGTAAACTTCCTCTGGAGCAGTTTTTAATCATTCGAATAAATCATGATTAAAATGGATTCAGCTATTTGCCCCAGAGTGGGCAATATATTAATAGAAAAATAGTGATAATAATTAAGTGCGCGCTCCGGAGGTGCGCTACATTTTTTTTTAAAATCAACTCACAAAAAAAGACTCTCCTTCTCGGGAGAGTCTTTTAAAAAATGAGTGGGTGACTTATTTTTTACTTGGTAATGGTAATCGTCTCGGTAACAACTTCCTTGCCATCTACCATCTTGATTTCCTTCTTCACCTCTTTGTTGATCATGCCAGCTTCAGCAGCTTCACCATGTGGCTTTTCAGAGATGTGTGGCGCGATGACCAAGGCAACGATAGACATCAACTTGATCAAAATGTTCATCGATGGACCAGAGGTATCTTTGAATGGATCCCCTACGGTATCACCCGTAACAGAAGCCTTGTGTGGCTCAGATTTCTTGTAGTAGATCTCGCCGTTGATTTCTACTCCTTTTTCGAAGGACTTCTTTGCATTATCCCAAGCGCCACCGGCGTTGGACTGGAACATGCCCATCAATACACCAGAAACAGTAACACCTGCAAGCATACCGCCCAATACTTCTGGACCGAAGGCAAAGCCTACCAAAATTGGAGAAAGCAAGGCAATCGCACCTGGAGCAATCATCTCACGGATAGATGCTTTAGTAGAGATTTCCACGCACTTTTCGTACTCAGGCTTGGCCTTGTACTCCATGATTCCTGGAATATCTCGAAACTGGCGTCTCACTTCGTTTACCATGTCCATGGCCGCTCTACCTACCGCAGCAATGGCTAGGGAGGAGAAAATAAATGGAATCATGCCGCCCACAAATAGTCCGGCGAGTACATCAGCTTTGTAAATGTCAATTGCATCAATGCCTGCAATGCCCACGAAGGCTGCAAACAAGGCAAGTGAAGTTAAGGCTGCAGAAGCGATGGCAAAACCCTTACCCGTAGCTGCAGTGGTGTTTCCTACCGCATCCAAGATGTCGGTACGGCCCCGTACTTCCTCAGGAAGCTGGCTCATCTCAGCAATACCGCCTGCGTTGTCCGCAATAGGTCCGAAGGCATCGATTGCCAACTGCATCGCAGTAGTGGCCATCATGCCGGCAGCAGCGATTGCTACGCCATACAAACCTGCAAATTCATAAGCGCCATAGATACCACCTGCCAAAACAAGGATAGGAAGTACGGTAGACTCCATACCTACTGCAAGACCACCAATGATGTTGGTGGCGTGTCCAGTAGCAGACTGCTTGATGATAGACATCACTGGGCGTTTGCCCATGGCAGTGTAGTATTCGGTGATGATCGACATCAAAGTACCTACTACGAGGCCAAGGATGATGGCATAGAACACGTCCATGTTGGTAAACTCGTATCCACGGATAGTGAGTGTCTCAGGAAGCATGTATTTTACAATGAAGAAAGAAGCGATACCGGTAAACACGATGGAAGACCAGTTGCCCATGTTGAGTGCTTTTTGTACGTCACCTTTGTCGTCTTTGATGGTCACGAAGGCCATTCCCATGATAGAGAAGATGATGCCTAGACCTGCCAATACCATTGGCAATAGGATTGGGGCGATACCGCCAAAGTTGTCGACAGAAACAATCTCACGACCCAAAACCATGGTAGCAAGGATAGTAGCTACATAAGAACCGAACAAATCGGCGCCCATACCGGCTACGTCACCTACGTTATCTCCCACGTTGTCCGCGATAGTAGCTGGGTTACGTACGTCATCCTCAGGGATACCTGCTTCTACCTTACCTACTAGGTCAGCTCCTACGTCAGCTGCTTTGGTATAAATACCGCCGCCTACACGGGCAAAAAGCGCAATGGATTCAGCACCAAGTGAGAAGCCTGCAAGGACTTCCAATGCTTTTTCCATCTCGATGCCGTTGACACCTGCACCTACAGATACGACATAGAGTTGGTAAAATACGATGAATAGTGAGCCCAAGCCCAATACTGCAAGACCTGCAACTCCAAGACCCATGACGGAACCTCCAGTAAAGGATACCTTAAGGGCTTGCTTTAAGCTGGTACGTGCAGCCTGAGTGGTACGCACGTTGGCTTTGGTAGCGATCTTCATTCCGATGTAGCCGGCTAGGGCAGAAAGGAATGCGCCAATCAAAAAGGAAATGGCAATAACGGGGCTGGAGGTGGGTACTAGGGTACCTGACCAAGCCAGAACGATAGCTGCAATAACGGCAAAGTAGGAAAGTACTTTCCATTCTGCTTTCAAAAATGCCATGGCGCCATCGGCGATGTAACCGGCGAGTTCCACCATGTTTTCATCTCCTGTGGGCTGCTTGGTCACCCAAGCAGACTTTACTGCCATGATGATTAGGCCTACAAGTCCCAGCGCAGGGACTAAATAAATCAGCGCTTGTTCCATAAACTAGTCGGATTCAGTGTTAGATTCTGTAAATAATTCGGCAAAGATACGATTAATCCCTTTTCTGCCAAGTTTGAAAGTCAAGGCATTTTTGGATTTTTTTACCTGGATTCAACTGGTTCGAGATCAGTTTCCTGGCGATAGAATCGAAAGGGATGTCGGAAGATTTACTTCTTTGAAAATAAGTGGTCTAGCTTCTTAGTTGAGCAAATTAAGGTGACGGCTGTAAAAATTTGAAGAAAGTTTTAAATTTGCTACCTGAATCGGGGTGTGGCGCAGTCCGGTAGCGTACACGTCTGGGGGGCGTGTGGTCGCAGGTTCAAATCCTGTCACCCCGACATGATTCGCAAGGAGTTACGAGATCAAAAATCGTAGCTCCTTTTTTGTTTGCATACAATTTGCACAAAATGAGGATTGTTTTTGAAGCTACCCCTTCAAGAAGTAAAAGTATTGGCTAAAAGCATCACTAGCTTGCTTACAAGTGCATTCTATTCCTTATACTTACGATTGATTTAATTTATAAATTATCCAAAGTCGAGAAATAGAATCGAACGGTTCACAAGTACGAAGTGAATTAAGCTGGAATGAATACTACTCGGTCACTAAGTCAGTAAAGAACTAAACATGAAAAAAATTATAAAACTATTCACGCAAGAAGTTGCGATTGTTGTACTACTTGGCGTCATCTCTGTGATCACTGCATGGGCAGGAGTTCAATCCTCTCTACATGGTGGGGAATCTAATAAATTTATGTCCACCTACATGGAGGGCCTTGGTAAATCCCATAACCTATTTTTAACTTCAGAACTTAAATACAGAACTGATATGGTTGTTTGGGTAGATAAACAAACAACACTTCGTCAAGGAGGTGACATTTACGCAGGCTACTCCGCGGGTTCAGCTGAGCTTTTTAAATACGCAATGCCCTGCCTACTAGATAACCCAGAAAGTCAACTGTCAGATTGTAATTCGTATATGGATGAATTATACTTGCCTAATGAGGAAGCATTGGCCAGAGCGCTTCTATCTCTAAAGAAAAACGAGGAATCCGGCGGATTCAGTGACAAGCTTCAAATGCTAACCGCTCTGCTAGCAGTTGCCTTGTTTATGCTTGGCATCACCTCAGTCATTCGCAAGGACAAGTTACAATTTGCTATAGTTCTTGGGGCTATAGTTATCGCTGGATTTAGCATTGCTGTTCTGTTCAGCGTGCCGGTCGTCTCCGTGTCTTTTTAGTAAGGAGGTAGGAATCTAGTGAAAAGCCTAGACCCATCTGTAGATTTCAATACCAAGGCTGCAGGTTATTTCGATACTTATCGGGACTATCACCCCGACCTGATTAGCAAGGACTTAAGAAGTCAAAAATCGTAGCTCCTTTTTTGTTTGCATAGAAATTGACTTACAAAGGGCTTAGGTCTCAATATTTTTAAACTACTTATGCAAAATCTTCTACCAATCAATCAATTTGAAAAGCCACCTCATTCCTACGGTTAATTACATCCCAAGGAGCGTTGTAGCCCATGTATAAAAGTGATCCTTTTGTTTGGATGTTATTTTCTTTCAGAACTTGGGTTAGGATTTGGGCATGTTTTGCGATTTTCTCGTCAGAACTAAATCCTCCAAACCGCAAGACTGCCAGCTTCATGGAATCTTGACTGACCAGCGACACCGCCGTGGAATTGGGAGAAGGAAGGTCTGCTAGTTGGTACTGGCTAGGCATCACGAAAGACATGGATGCTTCCGTGTCGGACATATTCATGATCACAGGAGCAGTCATGGCAATCTTCTGCTGCTGCTGATTTCCACCAAAAATATAGTTGGCCACGGTGCTGAAGCCTTTGTTTCCCGAGGAAACGTACTGCTTGCTACCCAATTTGGTTTGTGCCAAAATCATCTGGGGATATTCCCTGATTTCCACATCACCCAAGGTTTTAATGACTTTGTAATTGGGAGTCTCGATGCCTTTAAACCGAAATGAGAAAAAAGAAATCACTCCACCTAGAATGATTACGCTGCCAGTAATCCAAATAATTGTTTTCATATACAAGAAACTAATGGATTGGAAAAAAAGTTTGAAACGGGCTCCTTCATTTTTTCAATTCCACCCCCCCAACTGACTTAAATCATGAAATTCCTGCTCGGGAAAAGGGATATTTGAGTTCACCTAAACGGAAGCACATGGCTAAAGGAGCATCCATTTACCGACACCTCGGAACAGTCTTGCTCCCTCTAGTCTTCGGAAGCCTCGGCGCCTGTAGCCAAGGCAAAGAGGAGGTCGTATTCCCCAAGAGACAGACCCTCACCGAATCGATTTACGCCTCGGGCTATGTGCGCGCTAAGGATCAGTACGAGGCTTTTGCCCTGGCCACAGGTCCCATCCAAACGCTCTTTGTTTCCGAAGGGGATACGGTACACATCGGAACTCCTCTCCTCCAAATTTTCAATGAACAGGAGCGCTTGCGTCGTGAAAACGCGGAAATCTCCCGGTTTTTCGCAGCCCCAACAGCTACCCAAACTAGGCTTCGGGAACTGGAATTGGCGATTGAACTCGCCAAAAGCACCTCTGCCAACGACTCCCTCTTGCTCCTGCGGCAGCAACACCTCTGGGCCCAGGGAATAGGCA
>CANHCD010000136.1 GCA_947458795.1 Cyclobacteriaceae bacterium
CTTAGCCTTTTACTACCAAAACGCCAGCCCTTTCTTAACCGAGCTGGGCGTAGAAAACTCAACGGGCAAAATGGCATTGGGACAGGTATCGGAAGTGTTATTTCTTGTGGCTCTCCCCTTTTTCTTCACTCGCTTTGGCTTGAAAAAAACACTTGCTGTAGCCATGTTGGCTTGGGTCATCCGCTACCCTTTCTTTGCTTTTGGAGATACGGACAGTGGAACCTGGATGCTGCTTGCCGGCATCATTCTGCATGGCATTTGTTACGATTTCTTTTTTGTCAGCGGTCAAATCTACACCGATGCCCATGCGGGTAAAAAATACAAGTCTGCCGCACAAGGCTTAATCACGCTTGCTACCTACGGGATAGGAATGGGCTTTGGATTTTGGGTAGCAGGTCAAGTCTCCAATTTCTACCTAATCGAGGCGGGGCAACACAATTGGAAATTAATTTGGTTGATTCCCGCTGGGATTTCCGCCTTGGTTTTCCTATTTTTCATAGCTGTTTTCAAACCAGAAAAAATAAAAAGCCCAAACTAACCCCTATCCAACATGACTTTCAATTCAGGAAGACGCGATTCTTTCAAAAAAATGATCCTTGGCGGAGCAGCCATGGGGTCCCTTGCTTCCTTTGACTTCAAAGAAAAGGGAGCGCCTGCACTCAAGGGCAACATCAACCACGGCGTTTGCGCCTGGTCCATGCGTCCACTTAGCTTGGAAGAGCTCTGCGCCCAAATCAAGTCCGTAGGGGTGGGTGCCATTGACCTGATTAGCCCTGCCAACTGGGATCTCCTCAAAAAATACGACATCCATTGCTCCATGTGCAACGGTGCTGAGATTAGCATTGCCGATGGGTTCAACGAGCCTAAGTTTCATGCGCAGCTGGAAAAGAACTACCTAGAATTGATCCCTCTAGTGCAAAAGGCAGGCTACAAGAATGTCATTGCCTTTTCAGGAAATCGCCGCGGCATGGACGATGAAACTGGAATGAAAAACTGTGAGATCGGAATTAAAAAAATTCTGAGCCAAGCAGAAAAACACGGGGTAATCATCACCATGGAATTGCTCAATAGCCGGGTAGATCACAAGGATTACATGTGTGACAAGTCTGCTTGGGGGATTGAACTGTGCAAGCGAGTTGGAAGCGAAAACTTTAAGCTCCTCTTTGACATTTACCACATGCAAATTGACGAGGGGGACATCATTCGCACCATTCGAAACAGCCACCAATACTTTGGGCATTACCACACGGCTGGAAACCCAGGAAGAAATGATTTGGATGAAAGCCAAGAAATAAATTACCCGCCTATCATGCAAGCTATTGTAGATTCGGGTTTCAAAGGCTATGTTTCCCATGAATTTATCCCCAAGGGAGAAAATAAAATTGCTGCACTGGGTCATGCCGTGCAGGTTTGCGATGTATAACGAATTAAAATAAAACCAGAATATGGCAAATGAAGCGTATGACGCAATTGTAGTTGGGTCAGGAATTAGTGGCGGATGGGCCGCAAAAGAGCTTACTGAGAAGGGCCTTCGCGTACTTCTACTTGAAAGAGGCCCAAATGTCGAGCACATCAAAGATTACAAATCAGCGACACTCCCACCTTGGGAAGTACCGCACAGAGGGCGTAGAACGCAAGACCTACTTGACAAGCACCCTACCCTCCAGCGCGACTACGTGCTCAATGAGCTCAACCTGGATTGGTGGGCACACGAAAGTGATTCCCCTTATGTAGAAGAAAAACCATTCAACTGGTTTAGAGGCTATCAAGTAGGAGGTCGCTCCCTGCTTTGGGGTAGACAATCCTACCGCTGGTCTGAAATGGACTTTGAAGCCAATGCCAAGGACGGCATCGCGGTGGATTGGCCGATTCGCTACAAGGACATTGCTCCTTGGTACAGCTACGTAGAGAAGTTCATTGGGGTATCCGGTTCTAAGGAAGGACTAGATGTATTGCCTGATGGTGAATTTCAGCCACCGATGCCGATGAACTGTGTGGAAGAAGCTGGAACAGCCAAAATCAAAGATCATTACAAAGGCGCGCGAAACTGGATCATCGGTAGACCTGCCAACATCACGCAACCACTACCTGGACGCCCAGGCTGCCAATACCGCAACAAGTGCTCTCTTGGCTGTCCGTTTGGAGGCTATTTCTCCACCCAGGCTTCTACCCTGCCTGCAGCCATGGCTACCGGCAAACTCACCCTTCGACCTTGGTCCATCGTTCGCAAGCTGGTCTACGACAAAGACAGTCAAAAAGCTACTGGCGTAGAAGTTGTAGATGGTCAGACCAACGAAACAATTGAGTTTTCCGCAAAAATCATTTTCCTCTGCGCCTCCACCATCGCTTCAACGGCCATTCTGATGCGTAGTGCTACAGATATCTGGCCAGGTGGATTGGGCTCTAGCTCAGGGGAATTGGGACACAATATAATGGACCACCATTTCCGATTGGGTGCCAGCGGTACCTACGAAGGATTTGATGACAAGTATTATTTTGGCAAGCGGCCTACCGGATTGTACATCCCACGCTTCCGAAATGTAAATGGCGACAAGCGAGATTACATCCGAGGCTTTGGCTACCAAGGAGGTGCCAGCCGCAGTGGATGGAGTAGAGATGTGGCCGAACTAGGACTAGGAGGCCCAATGAAAGATGCACTTACCGAACCAGGACCATGGTCCATGGGCATCACTGCCTTTGGAGAAATTCTTCCGTACCACGACAACTTGATCAAACTCAGCGACACCGTAAAGGACAAGTGGGGAATGGAAGCCCTCGTGATGAGTGCAGAAATCAAAGAAAACGAGCAGAAAATGCGCGTAGACATGATGAACGATGCAGCAGAAATGCTCGAAGTAGCAGGGTTCAAAAATGTGAAGACCTTTGACAATGGCTACACTTTTGGAAATGGAATCCACGAAATGGGCACAGCGCGTATGGGTAGAGATCCAAAGACTTCGGTCTTGAATGGCAACAACCAAGTATGGGACGCCAAAAACGTGTTTGTGACGGATGGAGCCTGCATGACCTCTGCAGCAGCACAAAACCCTTCGCTTACCTACATGGCCTTGACCGCACGAGCAGCTGCTTTTGCCGTTGAAGAATTGAAAAAGCAAAACCTCTAATCCGACAAGAACATGACTTTAATGAATAGAAGAGACGCGCTAAAATCTGTGGCACTCCTGATGGGAGGAACATTTATCGGTTCAACAGCACTTCTAACCGGATGTGCACCCGGTTCACAGTTAAAAGATTTGAACTTTACCGCTGAGGATTTGGCCTTTTTGGATGAGATTGGAGAAACCATCATTCCTACTACAGATACCCCGGGAGCAAAAGCTACCAAAATCGGGGAGTTTATGCAGATGATGGTGAAGGATTGCTACGATGCAGACCAGCAAACCACCTTTATCACCGGATTGAATACCATCCGAACTGATTTCAAAGCGGAAAAGAGTGTAGACTTTATGGAAGGAACTCCAGAAGATCGCTTGGCATTCCTCAACGCAATGCACCAAAAGTATGTAGCTAGTGGAGAGGAAAAGCAACCTGAAATCATCCACATGCTTCGCGATTTGACCGTGCTGGGCTACTTCAGCTCAGAAATTGGCGCTACCCAAGCACTTAGATACCAAGAAACACCAGGACGATTTGATCCTTGCCTGGATTACAAAAAAGGAGACCGAGCCTGGGTTTAATTTGAATTTCAACCTGCTGCCTGCCTTTCAAAAGGGCAGGCAGTTTTTTTTGGTGTTTAATCCGCAAATTCCTCTTGAACAGGCTTTTTGAAGATGTAGATGTAAATCACCAAAATGAAAATTAGGAGTAGGGCCAGTTCAAACTGCGCCCAGATTTGAGATCGGTTGATCAAGGTTTTTGCTTTGGAAACCAATTTTTCTCCTTCCTCCAACTGAATAGAACTCAATTTCTCCAAGTCTTGCTGGGCACGGGCAATCTTTTGATCGTAGACCTTGACTTGGGCCTCATTTACGCCTGTAGAATCATTGTAAAGCAGTTGATAGCTTTTGATGCTCAGGTCTTTCTCAATGATGCGTTTGAAATCTGCCAATAAGGTAGCCTCTTGCTCCGTCAACTGTGTTGCTTCAAAAGCTGCCACCAGTTTCAGAATCGCCTGCTCCTCCTTGGAGATCTCCAGTACCGCCTTGGAGTAGTCAAAATTGAGGGTACAGTGGTCCACCAACTTTTGAATCGTAAATAATTTTTCGGAGATCTGAAAAATATAGCTCTCCACCAGCAAGCGATCCTCATACACATCGGATAGCGTACTGCTCACGCTTCGAAAAGATTGGCGCTCCAATAGATTCTTTCCATACAGTAGCACCACGAGCACCCCGATAATCAGGAAGCCGGTTATTTTTCGTTTTTTATAGGAAATGGCCATGGTAGTAAATAATTCTAACTTAGTCGTAAGATTTAAGTAAAGCGCATTCTAGGTAATTCCCAAAGGATTTGAGGCAAATTTCAGGGATTTTGATTCGGGTTTTGATTGTACACCCGCACGTAGTCCACTTCCATTCGTTGCGGCCAAATAGCCGGATCCACACCCTCTTTTCCACCCCAGTTGCCTCCCACGGCAAGGTTGAGAATCAAGTAAAAGGGTTGGTCAAAAGGCCATTCCTTGTAATCATTACCTGAGTTTTTGAAAGTGAAATAGAGCTTTCCATCAATGTAAAAATCGATTTGCTCCTTCTTCCAATCCGCAGCATAGGTATGGAATTCAGTGGCAAAATCTGGAACCAGCAACTTTCCTCCTTTTTGTGTTCCAATCATGTGATTGAAGGCTTCGGTATGCACCGTCCCATGCACAGTTCCAGGGTCATAGCCCACATGCTCCATGATGTCGATTTCTCCATTCTTTGGCCAGCCTCCAAATCGATCTTCCTCAGGAAGCATCCAAATCGCCGGCCAGGTGCCGCGTCCTTTAGGCAACTTGGCACGAACTTCTACATAGCCGTATTGCCAGGACCCCTTTCCTTTGGAGACCAGTTTGGCGGAGGTATAGCCCTTGGGCTGACTCGCATCCGCATGGGCCTCAACGATCAACACCCCTCCCTGCACACGTGCATTCTTCGATTGACCTGAAGTATAGAGCTGAAGCTCATTGTTGCCCCAACCATGATCTCCTACCTCAAGGCTCCATTTGCTCGAATTAGGAAGACCATCTAAGTCAAACTCATCGGACCAAAGGAGCTTGGCTCCGGATTTTGATCCTTGGGAATAGGTAGAAAAAGAAAAAAGAAGGCCAAGCGATAAGAGATAAATAACTTTCATTGCAGGAAGAAAAACTTTTTGAATTGAGACAAGGTTGACAAAATCAAGTAGGTATCTCTTGAGAATCGAGGATATCACCTATTTTAGCAACGAATATACTCCCAAAATTATGGCATACTACGTTCGACTCGGACAAATTCCTCCAAAAAGACACACCCAGTTTCGCCAACCGGATGGCAGCCTATACAAAGAAGAGCTCGTAAGCTCGAAGGGCTTCTCAGGAATCTACTCCAACCTCTACCACATCTACAATCCCAATGAAGTAAAATCCATCGGAAAGCCCACCCCCTACAGTTGGACGGCAGCCGATGCGCATGGGCTCAACCAAACGCACCTCAAAACTTCAGGTGTAGGCATCACCGGAGAGGATTACCTCAGCGCTCGCCGCATGCTCCTAATCAACAACGACGTGATGATGGGCATCTGCACCCCGAAGCAACGGAAGATGGATTATTTTTTCAAAAATGCCGATGGAGACGAGTTGATCTACATCCACGACGGAGAAGGAGTGATGTATTCCCAATTTGGAAAGTTAGTAGTCAAAAAAGGCGATTACATCGTCATTCCAAGAACGACCATATACCGATTTGAATTCAATGAAGAAGGGCCTTTGCGTCTCTTGGTCATGGAGTCCCAGGGACCTATCGAAACGGTCAAGCGCTATCGAAATGAAGTGGGTCAACTGCTCGAGCATTCGCCCTACTGCGAGCGAGACATTCGCCCACCACACGAGATTCACCTGGAAGAGCAAAAGGGAGATTACCTGATTCAAATCAAAAAGCAAGGCATGCTTCACCCCTACCACTATGCCCATAGTCCCTTGGACATCGTGGGTTGGGATGGCTACCTCTACCCCTATGCCCTGTCCATTCACGAC
>CANHCD010000137.1 GCA_947458795.1 Cyclobacteriaceae bacterium
ATGCTCCGCTACATCAAGAAGCTGGAATCCAAAGACCTTTCCTTGGTGCACTCCATGATTTCCTTGGGTTCTTGCACCATGAAGTTGAATGCTACCGCCGAAATGATCCCGGTGACTTGGCCTGAATTTGGCCAGATCCACCCTTTTGCGCCAATAGATCAGACAGAAGGCTACCAGGAGTTGTTTACTAACCTTAGAACTTGGTTGACCGAGATCACTGGTTTTGCAGACACCTCACTTCAGCCAAATTCTGGAGCTCAAGGTGAGTATGCAGGATTGATGGTGATTCGTGCCTATCACCTCAACAGAGGTGAAGGACATCGAAATGTAGCTTTGATACCTACTTCTGCGCATGGTACCAATCCAGCCTCTGCTGTGATGGCGGGCATGAAAGTGGTATTGGTGAATTGTGATGAAAAGGGCAACATTGATGTAGCAGATCTAAAAGCTAGAGCTGAAGAAAATGCAGGTGAACTTTCCTGCTTGATGGTAACCTACCCTTCTACCCATGGGGTATTTGAAGAAGCAATTCAAGAAATATGTGCGACCATCCATTCGTATGGTGGTCAGGTATATATGGATGGCGCCAACATGAATGCTCAGGTGGGGGTAACCTCTCCAGGACGTATTGGTGCGGATGTTTGCCACCTCAACCTACACAAAACCTTCTGTATTCCTCACGGTGGAGGAGGTCCTGGCATGGGTCCAATTTGCGTAGCTGCGCACCTTGCTCCTTTTCTCCCTAGCAACCCTTTGGTAAAAACTGGGGGTGAGCATGCCGTATCTTCGATTTCTTCCGCTCCTTATGGAAGTGCAAGTATTCTTCCGATCTCCTATGCATACATCTCCATGATGGGAGGAGATGGACTTACCCGCGCAACACAGATCGCGATTTTGAATGCCAATTACATCAAAGAGCGATTGAGTGGAAATTACCCATTGCTTTACACAGGTTCAAAGGGTCGGGCAGCTCACGAAATGATTGTGGATTGCCGCTCCTTCAAAGAAGTAGGCGTAGAAGTGGAAGATATCGCCAAGCGCTTGATGGATTATGGATTCCATGCACCTACGGTATCCTTCCCTGTGGCAGGTACCTTGATGATCGAGCCTACCGAATCAGAGACCAAAGCTGAATTGGACAAATTCTGTGATGCGATGCTCGCCATTCGTGAAGAAATCAGAGAAATTGAAGATGGAAGAGCGGATAAAGTAGAAAACGTGCTCAAAAACGCACCGCATACCGCAACAATGGTTTTGACTGGAACTTGGGAGATGCCTTATTCAAGAGAGAAGGCTGTATTCCCTGCTCCTTTTGTCAAAGAGAACAAATTCTGGCCTACAGTACGAAGAATTGATTCTGCTTATGGAGACCGTAATTTGATCTGCAGCTGTATTCCTGTTGAAGAATATGCAAGCTAATTCATCAGCTAAATGAAACAAAAAAGGCCCCGTACGTTCGGGGCCTTTTTTGTTGATGTCTTACACATGCACATGTCGCTCTGCATGGTAGGAGGATCGAACAAGGGGGCCAGATTCCACGTACTTAAGGCCTCTTCGCAGCCCTTCCTCCTTGTATAAGGCAAAGGTGTCGGGATGGATAAACTCCGCAACTTCAATGTGCATTTTTGTAGGCTGTAGGTATTGGCCTAGGGTGAGGATGTCACAGCCATTTGCTGCCAAGTCATCCATCGCTTGGTAGACCTCTTCCTGAGTTTCGCCAAATCCCAGCATGATTCCAGTTTTTGTTCGCTTACCTGCTTCTTTGGTACGCTTAATTTGTTCTAGGGAACGCTCGTATTTTGCTTGGGGGCGTACCATGCGGTAAAGCCTACCCACGGTTTCCATATTGTGTGATACTACTTCTTGACCACCTTCAATCATTCGGTACAGCGCATCCCAATTATTTTTCACATCTGGGATAAGTGTTTCGATGGTGGTAGCTGGGGAGAGTTCTTTTGTCAGAACTACCGTTTGATACCAAATTTCTGCTCCTCGATCTTTAAGTTCGTCTCGATTTACTGAGGTGATGACCGCATGTTTTACACCCATCAATTGAATTGCTTCTGCTACCCGTCTAGGTTCGTCGGTATCGTACTCGTTTGGCCTTCCTGTAGCTACCGCGCAAAAAGAGCAAGATCGGGTACAAACATTCCCCAAGATCATGAATGTTGCGGTGCCAGCACCCCAGCACTCGCCCATATTGGGGCAATTTCCACTTTCGCAGATGGTATGTAATTTATGTTGATCTACCAGTTTTCGCACCTTAGCGTATTCGGTCCCAACGGGTAGCTTTACCCGAAGCCAATCGGGTTTTTTGCGTTTGGTGGCTTCTTCAGAGATAACAGGTAATTCAATCATGGAATTAAAATTTGTTGCAAAGGTAATTTAGGGCCGACAAAAACTCGCTTTTTTGAATTACTTTCTGAATCCAAAGAATAAAGTAAAGTAGGCGGACTGAAAAAATTGTCTGTTTTCAGCAGTCTGGATAAGCGGAATTTTTTTCTGAAATCCTTCCAGCTGGTACCCTACTTCTAGTCCGGTGGCATTGCTTTTAAAAACTCCAAATTCAAAATAGAGCGCAGCTTTTGCCATTGCTCCAATGGCTAGTTTGGACTGTCCTACCCCTTCCAAAAGCTGACCCGTGCCTAGGATATTAAACCTGCTTTGGTGAACGGCGGGATTGTAAGGTTCCACCACCGTTTCTACGCGATTTATCGCATACTCAATAAAGTAGGGAGCAATCAGTCCAATGGATGGCCCTACAGCAGCTAGTGCAGAAACCTGGACTCCCTGATTTGGAGCTTTCTTAAATAAAATGAGTTCTCTTCCGTAGTGTGGGCGTATGGCATAGAGGTAGTTTGATTTGCCAAAAATGTAATTGTTTCCCGTAACGGTGGTATACCGTACTTCTTTGGGGTGCTTTACATTGGCAAGTTCTAATCCAAAGTAGGCAAACTGTGAATCGTCGATACGGCTTCCTACTTTAAGGGCAAACCCACCTATCATTCCTCCATTGGTATTCTTATTGACTCCCAATAGGTATTCTCTATCGTATTCGTAATTGCCCACATCTTCTCGTTGCGCAAAGGCAGCGTTAGCCAAGAGGAGGAAAAATAAAGGGATTAGGAAATTCAGCTTGCTCATTCGCATTGGTCGAAAATAATACCCAATTTTGGTTATCTATCTTTATAACTGAAATTTAAAAGTAAGAGTTTATGCCCACTATAAAAAGTTCGTACCTAGGTAACTTGAGAACTCAAGCCACGCATGTTCTTTCAGGAAATGCACTGTTGACCGATGCACCCCTTGACAACAATGGAAAAGGTGAGGCATTTTCACCTACCGATTTGGTTGCTGCGGCCTTAGGAAGTTGTATGGTCACAATTATGGGGCTTGTTGCGGAGCGGGAAGGGATTTCCTTGGAGGGATTATCTTGGGAAGTCACAAAGATCATGCAAGGTGATCCAAGAAAAATTCGAGAGGTCCAGGTGAATTTTCACTGGTCTGGCAGCGCATTTACTCCTGCATTGAGCCAGAAATTAAAAAATGCTGCCCGTACTTGTCCGGTAGCATTGAGTCTAGATCCTTCAATTGCTCAAACGATCACCTTTGACTTTTAAACTCATCGAGAGTTTTTAGTCTAACCTTCGAAAGAAATAAACCCAAAGAATCATGTCTTTTTTATTTGAAAGCTTTAGTGGATGGAAAAAATACTGCGAGGAGCAGTCTTTATCCTTAATTGATGTGGTGCTCGAATACGAGACGGCCCAAAAAGGGACAACTTCAGATCAGGTGATGCAGGGGCTACAAAAGGCCTATCAGGTTATGAAAGATGCCGTAAAGACAGGCTTGGAGCAGGAGATGAACTCTCGTTCCGGAATGATTACTAGCGGCGCAAAGAAAGTGTATAACCATCCGCTTACGGTGCTTTCACCAGAATTTCAGCGCTTAATTTCCAGGGCCTTGGCAGCCAAGGAGGTCAACTCTTGCATGGGTCGAGTAGTGGCTGCGCCTACTGCTGGAGCTTCGGGAATACTTCCAGGTACCTTGGTGACTTTGCAAGAAATTCATGGACTCTCAGATGCCAAGATTTGTGAAGGCTTACTTATAGGTGCTGGGATAGCCTTAATTATTGAACAAAAAGCAAGTTTGGCCGGCGCAGTCGGCGGTTGCCAAGCAGAAACGGGTTCGGCAGCTGCAATGGCTTCAGGTGCAATTGTGTATTGTTTAGAAGGAACGACGGACCAACTATTTAATGCAGTGGCCATCACCATTCAATGCATGTTGGGTTTGGTTTGTGATCCTGTGGCAGGTTTGGTAGAAGTTCCTTGTGTGGTACGTAATGCGAGTGCTGCAGCGATAGCGTTTAGTTCGGCACAAATAGCCTTAGCCAATGTAAGTGCGGTGATTCCCGTAGATGAATGCATTGAAGCGATGGGAGAGATCGGCGCATCCATGGAAAGCAGATACAAGGAAACGGCTATGGGAGGCTTAGCTGCGACCTTGACAGGTCAAGAAATAGCGAAGCGGGTATTGATCCAAGATATTGAGATGCTTCCCGATGCCGAATCACTGGATTAGGGCACTTATTGGGGGAAATAGCAAGAGCCATTCGATAGAAAAACTAAAGATTGCTCCCCAGATGAGCCCGCTTAGTAGCATGTAAAGCAATATTTTCTTTTTATCTGATCCGAAGGAAACCAGGATCAGGGTGCCTCCAATGGGGGTGAGGAGAATAGGTGTAAGTGCTGCAATTCCTACCTCTCCGTAAGAACTCCAGATTCGGACGATGCGACGATTTTTTTTAGTAAACACTTTCTTTTGGGAGCTGCTTCTTTTTTGTAGTGCTTTTTTTACGCGTGTACCTAGAAAGGTGAAAAAGGTCACACTGGTCATCATCCCTAGCACGCTTACGCCAATAATCTCCAATGGACTGTATCCTGCTGCTGCACCAAGTACAGGGCCAGCAAAAAACTTGATCAGGCAAAGCAAGTAAATTCCAAAAAAGGTAAAAAAGGCTTCGCTCATTTATTTTGTAGGGCTGGGATTTAGGTAGTAAAGTTGATCGATGGCAAACGATTAAAATGTCTGCATTTATACTGAAGAAGTCGCGAGTAGCATTGCGTGATTCCTAGCAGATGGGTGTTTTTCAGTTGTTAAAGATAGCGTTGCACTTGCGAATTTCAATTTCTTGAAAGATTAACGAATTGTTTAGTTACAGCTTCTCCCCGAAGGCTAAATCGCCGGCATCACCCAGTCCAGGAATGATGTAGGACTTTGAATTCAGCTTTTGATCTAGGCTGCCGAGCCATAAATTGTAAGGAACATTTAAGGTGTTGGTTAAGTGCTGAACACCTTCAGGAGCGGCAAATGCGGCGGCGATGTGGATTGCTTTGGGAGTACCATGTTCCAAAAGGGTTTTGAGAGCGGTTACACAGGATTGACCCGTGGCGAGCATGGGGTCTACAAGGATTAGCACCTTATTATCCAGGTTGGGGCTAGCATGATAGCCGAGGTTGACTCCTATTTTTTCCCCGTCCTCCTGCCGAAAAGCACCGATAAATCCACTTTCTGCTTGATCAAAAAGATTCAGAAATCCTTGGTAAAAGGGTAGTGCAGCCCGCAGGACAGCGACTAGGACTATCTGATCAACAGGTAACGCCATTTGTGCAGTTCCCAAAGGAGTCTGGACTTCTTTGGGGTGGTAGGTAAGGGCTTTGGAAACTTCGTAAGCAAGAAGCTCGCCCAGGCGTTCCAAGTTTTTTCGGAAACGCATGCGATCTTGCTGCGTTTGACTGTCTCGGAGTTCGGCTAAAAATTGATTGCCAATTGAAGGCTGTTCGGTAAGAATAAACATGATTAAAGCTACCGAAAAGATTGGAAAAAGTGGTAGGGCAAAAAGCTAGAATCTCTGTGATAGGAGTTCTTATTTGAGATAATCTCCAAGAGTTTAATGGTTAGTGGTTTTCTGTATCTCGGAGCACAAAAAAAAGGCTGGATAAAAATCCAGCCTTTCTATAAGATATTCGAAGAAATTTTACTTCAACTCGAAGCTTACTCTTCTTGACATTTGTCTTGCATCTGCAGAAGTCTTGTCAACTGAAGTATCTTCACCATAACCTTTGTAAGTAATTCTTGAAGCGTCTACTCCA
>CANHCD010000138.1 GCA_947458795.1 Cyclobacteriaceae bacterium
GATACGGATGGTGATGGAGTAATTGATAGCGTAGCAATGGATTCAGACGGAGATGGATTGGCAGATACAGTTGCTTTAGATACCGATGGTGATGGTTCTGCCGATACGGTAGGGTTTGATACCGATGGAGATGGCTCCATTGATACTGTTGTGTAAAGTACGTTATATCAAACGCTGTTGGGATACCTAATTTATAATCACACACTTATTGTCCTCAAATTAGTGTTTCCAAGTTAATTTGAAGATGGCTCCTAATTGTGCTTGTATCAGGTAATTTAAACATAAAGCTAACTCCCTAAACACCCCTTAATTTAGGCAGGTTCCTATACCTGTTCCGATTATAATTATTCAGCAACACACAATCTTTAATCCGGAATTTAGATCCGTTGATTTTATTTAATTACTGTCCGGCATCCACTATTAGTCGGACAGTAATGAATAAAAATTTAATTGAGGAAAAACGAAAAGTTCATTGTGTTGATTTTGAAAATAACATAGCATTTTTCAGATTTGGCTAGTGCTCTTTATTTTGAAGAATCTGGTAAATACATGTATGGGTGTCTATCAACCAAGCCTAATGAAAGACCAACTACCACAGTGATTTATATCGTATCCAACTCGATTTTAGGTTTGCGTTTTGATTTCATTCGAATGATTACAGCCATGGTCCTGAACTGACTTTTTGATGGGTTGATAAATCAAAAAATGATTTTTGAGATCATTTCAAGAGTAAAGAAATAGATAATTTCAACAAGGTTTAGACCTAAGAAATAAACCAAAATAATCATGAAAAAATTAAGCTCCATTATTGTTCTTCTTTTCGGTTTGGTATACACAAATACTGCGCAGAATGTAACCATCGGCAACCAAATTTGGATGGCCAAGAACTTAGACGTCAGCACTTTTCGAAATGGAGACCCAATTCCAGAGATAAAGTCAGAAGAGGAATGGCAAATGGCAGAAGAGAATGGTCAACCAGCTTGGTGCTATTTCGACAATGACCCTGCCAATGGAGAAAAATATGGCAAGTTGTACAATTGGCATGCAGTCAACGATCCGAGAGGCTTAGCTCCGGAGGGTTGGCATATCCCTAGTGAGGATGAGTTGGATGAACTCATTAATTTTCTAGGAGGGATTGACTTGGCGGGGGTCAAAATGAAAACTTCGCTAGGATGGGATGACTATATCAAACCCTTTGGAACCAAGGAATCATGGAAAGGCACAAATGAAAGTAAATTTTCAGGTCTTCCTGGTGGATTACGTTATTCAAACGGAAATTTCATGTTTCTTGGAATCAGTGGTTCTTGGTGGAGTACCGTAGAAATCGATGAAACTACTATACTTCGAAACTACTTTACTCTTTATCATGACTCTCCTTTAGTTCATGGTTTTGACAGTGATATTAGTGATGGCATTTCTGTCCGTTGTCTCAAGGATTAGCCGGATTAGTATGGCGAGTTAATTTCAACCGTCGCTTTGGTTGTTTACATTTAGAAATGATGTCTCCCAAAAAAGAGATTAAGCATCCAGATTGAAGTCATTCATTTACTTTGTTGAAAATGGACTAAAACTTACCCTGCCATCAGCGCCACATGTTTCGCTTTTCTAATGCTATTGGGTTGTTTTCCTTCCAAAAATCAAAATTTTCAAGTTCTTTTTGAAGTGGATTGAGGAATAATTAGTTGTTGGCAACCTTCCTATCCTCCATCTTAAGGGTGTGTTCAATGACTCTGCCAAATTACTGGTCGTTGGTACTTTCATTTCCATAAAGCAAAACCTGTAAAGCAAGGTGAGCTTGAGCGGGTGGAAGTTTTAGGAGACTGTTCCTAAAAATCGTATAAGTTGAAATTGAACCTTAATGCTTAAGTTTTACACGAAATTGAAAAACTAACCTATCGAAAAACTAGTTAGCACCATATTCTTAATTTGTATAAATACAAGCCATACCTGATTTGAATTTTATTACTGCCAATACCCAATTTGAAATAATATGAAGTTAACTACCAGTAAACTTGCAATGGATCCTTCCGCTATGCTATCTCTGAAGAAATTAAAATATAGTTTGGTTTTGTTCTTGATGACTTTGCCATTTTTACTAAATGCGCAGGAGAATGATGCGGAACTGCCAGAAACATTTTTTGGAACTTGGGTAGAGGATATTTCTGAATGTAATGGAGGCGACGGGTACCGTATCGATATTACCGATTCGGAGGGAGGATTGCTCGTTTCTGGCCTTGATTGGTATTCGACTGAAGTGGCAGTAACTACTCAGGAGGATTACTATACCCTAACTATTAATGGAGTATCCGAGGAAGGCGAATTTGAAACTGAGTTAAACCTCAAGATGGATGAGGATGGATATTTAATTAAAATCAATTCCGATACTGAAGAATTTAAATTTGTAAAATGTGATCTCATCATCATCGAGGAATTTGAAGATTCTGGACTTGAAGTTGAGGAATTTGATATGGTGGAAGGCACGATGATTTTAGAATCCTTTGACTCTGAATTGCCACTATACTTTTATGGAGAATGGGTAGAGGATCTGGCTCAATGTGAGGTTGCTTCTATCCTAAGTATTGTTGCTTCAGAAGAAGGATTGGTTGTTTCAGGGTACGAATGGTCTGCGGATGAAGTCAAAGTTGAAAATAATGGAGATTTCTATACATTACTGATTAAAGGGTCTTCAGCGGATGGAGATTTTGAAACTCAAATCAACATCAGAATGGGGGAAGATGGAACTTTGATTTATGCTTATCCAGAATCAGACGAAACCCAATTAGTGAATTGTAATCTTGAGGGAGATGGAGAGTTTGTGGACGTGGAGTTCGTAGAGGTAGAAATGGATGAACTGGAACTTGTAGATACGGTACTTGCCGTTGAGGAATTTGAAATGGTGCAAATTGACGGTTTAGAAAGCATCAATCTTGAATTACTTCAGGGTACCTGGCAATCCCTAGAGGATGAAGCTAGTTTCCTAGTGATTGAGGGTGATCGTATGAAAAACTATTATGGTGGGATGGATGAGGAATTGGATAATGAAGTTTTCATCATTTCAGATACCTGTATGAATGAATCTGATTCAGAAAGTGATTTGCCTGAAGAAAAAGACAGATACCTTTCCAATCCTAATTTGGACATGTGTTGGTATATTGAATCTGTAGATGCTACTAATTTGATACTCATTTATACGGCAAGGGGAAATACACTTACCTATAGAAGGGTAGAATAATTTAAATGATTATCCGCAATCGGATCAGTGGCATAATTCTATTTGAATTAGTGCGGATAATCGTCGACAGACCACAGTTCACAGCCCACTTACTTGACTTCAGGCCTTATTTTCTTTTGGTGGTGGTGAAAAAGCGGATACTCAGATTATTTAGTTGAATGCTGAGTACACATTTAAACCTTAGTAAAAGAAAAACCTCCATTTTTCACGGTGAAATCACGGAAATTCTATTTTCTTGCCTACCTGTCGGCAGACAGGATTCTACTGATTTGATACTTTTTCCAGCACCTTCCCATCCTCCATCTCAATCGTGCGGTCGGTGGCTTTGGCAAACTCCTGGTCGTGGGTCACAATCAATAGCGTCTGTCCCAACTCCTGCGTCAGCTCCTTGAATTTGTCAAACACTAGGGCTGCGTTTTTGTGGTCCAAGTTTCCAGTAGGTTCATCTCCCATAATCAGCAGTGGATCATTGATCAAGGCACGCGCAATGGATACCCGCTGTTTTTGTCCCCCCGAAAGTTGGTTCGGCTTCTTGTGGGCATGGTCCTGCATGTCAAAAATCCGCAACTTTTCCATCGCTTGCTGCTCGATCTCTGCTCGGGAAAGGCGTGCCAGCTTCAGGGCTGGAATCATCACATTTTCCAATACCGTAAACTCATTCAGTAGGTAATGAAACTGGAATACAAAGCCAATTTTTTCATTTCGCAATTGGGAGAGGTAGCTGGGATCTTTACCCGTAGCTAGCGTTCCATCCAGCCAGAGTTGGCCTTCGTAGCCCGTATCCATGGTAGAAAGAATGTACAAGAGGGTGGATTTTCCGCAGCCTGACTTTCCCATGATGGTTACAAATTCTCCACGATTTACCTGTACGCTCACCTGATCCAGCACCTGAGTGGTGCTGGCATTGTAAAAATACTTGCTGATGGATTTGGCCTCCAATACCCGGTTTGCTGCCATCTATTTGCCGCGAATGATTTCTACAGGGTCCACACTGGATGCTTTTCTGGCGGGGAAAAAGCCAGCCAAATAGGTGGTCAACAACCCAAATACTCCGCCAATCAGGTAGAATTTGGGATTGTAGTCGATCGGATAGGTGGTGATGGTGGGTAGAGCTTCCGTTTCAAATGGAATGTGGTCAATCAGTACACCCAACAGGTATCCTACCACCAGGCCCAAGCTGCTGCCCACAAGTCCAATAAGGATCGCGATGCTGGTGAAGATGCGGTTGACATCCTTCGGACTAAAGCCTATGGCTTTCAGGATGGCGATGCTGTCCAGCTTCTCGTAAATCATCATGTTGAGGATGTTGTAGATCCCAAACCCAGCCACCACAAGCAAGGTGATTCCTACCGCATAGCTAATGATGGTGCGCACTTCAGAGCCCGTTTCAAACTGTGCATTGACGGTTTGGATGTCGTCTGCGTCCACCTCGAATATCGCACCCAGTTCCTTCGCCAACTGAGGGGCCTGGTTGAAGTCATGCAGCTTGACCTGGATATCCGTGAAGTAGGAGGCAGGCTGCCCCAGCATTTTTTGGACTGTAACCAGGGAGGCATAGCTGTTGGTCTTGTCAAAATCACCCAATCCACTTTGAAAAGCGCCCACCACCTTCAGCTGGATGCGGTTGCCCTGGGCAGTGGTCACTTGGACGACATCTCCAACCTTGGCCATCATCCGATCGGACACTCCTTTTCCCAAAATAATTGTATTCAATTGATTCAGATCCTCGACCCGGCCTTCGATGACATACTCTTCGAATCCAAAAAGTTGGGTCTCCTTAAATCCATCAATGCCATTGATGTTGCTGCTCAGGTCGAGGGTGCCCACATTGAAAAATACCTGCGCGGCAAGTTTGGGGCTTACCCCAAGCACCCGGGGATCCTGTTCCAACTTCTGGATAATGGCGCGGCTATTATGGATGGCCAATCGGCTCGTACTCGGCTTCACCGAACGGATGGAGTGTAGGTCTGCAGCAAATTCTGGACTCAACTGTATAGGCTGATTCGGGTTGGGCTTGATTTCGTTGTAGAACCGGATATGCGGGGTCCGATTCAGGATCATCCCATCCAGCAGGGAGTTGAGTCCATTCATAAAGCCCAGAAGGGCGATAAACATGCTGATGCTAAACAAGACGCCCACGGCAGCAACGAGCGTTTGCTTGATCCGTGCCAGCATCAGCGCTTTGGCAATTTCTAGGATTAGTTTCCAACTCAATTTTTGGGTGGGATCAACCCGGTTTTGTCCGTGATTCCTCCAATTATTTCGACAAACTCGTAGGTCTGTATACCTAGCACTACGGTTAGGGTATCTCCATCCTCGGTGATGACCTGGTTTTGACCCCAGAGGAGATTTCGAGGGATGACCAGCGCATTCGGATGAACTTGGATCAAGATATTCGCTTCCAAACTCAGATTGGGATAGAGGCGGGGTGGGGCTTTGCTGAACTCGGCTTCTACGGTAAAGGTCTTCGACTTCGCGTCTAGAATGGGATGGATTTTGACCACAATAGCCTCGTATACCGTTCCTTTAAAACTATCCAGGGTTACCAGTACCCGCTGCCCTTTTTGGATGGTGACGATATCGAATTCATCCACCTGCAGTTCCAGGATAAATTCCCCCGCCCGACCTAGGATGGCCAAGGGAGTTTGTGGGCTGGCCATTTCACCTTCCTCCTTGGGCAAGGCATAGACGATGCCCTCAATTTTGCTTTTCAAAATGGTGCTAGTTTCTAGAGACTTGCTGATGGCGAGGTTTTTGGTGGCGGTTTGATTGCCAAATGCTAGCTCCCGTTTGAGGTCCTGGTAGTTCAGGCGGCCAGATTGGTAGGCTAGGGACGAACTTTTGAATTTCAGCTCCCGCTGCTCCAGTTCGATGGCTGTGCCAATTCCCTGTGCCCA
>CANHCD010000139.1 GCA_947458795.1 Cyclobacteriaceae bacterium
ACATGCGGATGAACCAGTCGGCTGAACTCAGTGCGAAGGAGCTTCTAGCAACTGCGGATGAGGGAAGGCTGCATAAGATCCTAGGGATGTATGGGGAAATCAAGAATGCCAAGACCCTGGCTCAGTCCATCGTGGCGGAGCGCTCGGTCAAGCCCTTTACCACTACGGAAGGGTTTACGGCATTTTTAAAGCGGTTTGCACCTCGTGGGAAAGAATTCAAATACTACGCTCAGGTTTTTCAAGCCTTGCGAATAGAAGTAAACGACGAAATGGGGGCTTTGGAAGAGTTGCTGCTCAGCGCAGTGGAGCTTCTCAAGCCCGAAGGCCGTTTGGTAGTGATGAGCTACCACAGTTTAGAGGATCGTTTGGTCAAAAGTTTAATGATCAAAGGAAAGTTTCAAGGAGAAGTGGAGAAGGATTTCTATGGAAATCTCCTTCGTCCACTAGAGCCCGTCAGCCGAGGAGCAATTACCGCTTCGGAGGAAGAGCTAGCCCTGAATTCCAGAGCCAGAAGTGCCAAATTGAGAATTGCAAAAAAAGTAGGAAAATGAGTCAAAACACCTTCAAGAACAAGTTGAAAGAGGGGAGCAGTCCAAAAGGACGCTCAGGGAAGACCATCTTTTCTTGGATCGAAGAAAAGTTTGATGTCAAGCGAATTCTCGGTGAAGGCGTACCTGTCCAATTGGTTCCTCCAGTGGGCTTTGTGGCGCTATTGGCATTGATCTACATCTACAGCAACCTACGTGCAGAGAATAAAATTCGAGAAATCGACAAGGCCAAGCAAGAAGTGGCGGATATCAGAGCAGATGTGACCACCCTCGAAGCCGAATACATGAAAAGCAGCATGCAATCTGAAGTATCGAAGCGCGTGGCTGCAATTGAACTCTATGAATTGAATCAACCTCCTGTAAAATTAGAACTGCCTAAAAAGTGAACATCAAACGCTCCATAGTGATCCGAGTTCGGGTGATCTTCATCCTGGTGGCTTTGGCGGCATGTGCCATTCCTTACAAGGTAGCGGTGGTTCAGTTGGTGGAGGGCGAGAAGTGGAAAACTAAAGCACAGCAAGTTAATTTTCAATTCAGAGATGTACCCGCCACCCGAGGCAATATCTATGCTGCCGATGGAAGTTTGTTGGCGACTAGTCTGCCTTTTTACCAAGTCGCCATCGACCCAACCGTGGTGGATGAAGAGGAGTATAAGTCTGGGATAAATGCGTTGGCGGAACAATTGGCCAACTTCTACAAGGACAAGAGCGCAACTGCTTACATGCGAATGATCAATGATGCTCGGTCCAACAAGAAGCAGTATTTGATGATCAACCGGAAGCAGATCAACTACCAAGAGATGCAGGCTATGCGAACTTGGCCAATTTTTAAAGAAGGCAGAATTGACGGTGGGGTGATTTTTGAAAAGATTGAGCGTCGCTACCAGCCTTTCACCTCTTTGGCAAGTAGGACTTTGGGAACCTTGAACCAAGACGGTGTAGGTTCTGGAATTGAATATAGTTTCAATACGTTTCTGAAAGGGCAGAGCGGAAAAGCTTTATTTCAGCGGCTTTCTGGCGGGGTATGGAAGCCACTTTTTGATGAGGACGACGTCAAGCCTCTTGATGGTTACGACATTCAAACCACCTTGGATGTCAACATTCAGGATGTAGCCGAAACAGCATTGAGGAACCAGCTTAAGGATCGTGAGGCGGCTTTCGGTTCGGTGATCGTCATGGAAGTGGCAACAGGCCATGTGAAGGCAATCTCCAACTTGCAAAAAAATGCTGCTGGCACAGGCTATGTAGAGAGCTATAATTATGCAGTAGGCGATATGGGAAGCGTAGAACCTGGATCTACCTTCAAGCTGTTCTCCATGCTTGCCTTGCTCGAAGAGAACAAAATCAGTCCAAATGACATGATTGAAACTGGTAATGGAGTGCATTACTTCTACCGGCGCCCCATGAATGATGCCAAAAACGGAGGTTATGGAACCATCAGCATTCGTCAGGCATTTGAAAAATCTTCCAATGTGGCCATTTCCAAATTGGTTGACAGGCATTTTGGATCTAACCCATCCAAGTATTTGGCCTACCTAGAAAAAGCGGGCTTAGCCCAACCGTTAAACCTCCAGCTAATGGGGGAAGGGAAGCCCTACTTTAAAAAGCCAGGCACGAAAACTTGGTACGGTACCTCACTCCCTTGGATATCCATCGGATACGAATCCAAATTGAATCCTATCCATACCCTAGCTCTATACAATGCGGTGGCTAATGGAGGAAAAATGGTAAAGCCACTATTTGTGAAATCAGTTAGCAATGGTGCTCAAATCATTCAGACTTTCGAGCCTCAAGTAATCCGTGAGGCCATTGCTTCGCCCAAAACAATCGCTCAGCTCCAAGAATTGCTCCTAGGGGTGGTGGAAAATGGTACCGCCCGAAACATCAAGAACTCCAATTATAAAATTGCAGGCAAGACAGGTACAGCTCAAAAAGTGATTAACGGAAGCTACCAAGAAGTCTATTACACCAGTTTCGCGGGATACTTTCCTGCAGACCGTCCCAAGTACAGCATGATTGTCGTGATCGATAGCCCCAAAGGGATCGCTGCTTATGGAGGTGATGTTTCAGCTCCCGTATTTAAGGCCATTGCGGATAAGATCTTCGCAACGGACCTGGGCTTGAATGTGGTGAACGAATCCAAAATTTTGCCAAAGGCAGCAAGCGCAAAATTTCCGTATGTAGCCGCAGGCAAGGGAGAGGAACTGCAGAGCATTTTTGATTACCTCAAGTTACCATTCAAAACCCCTGTTCAAGAGGATTGGATTGCTGCCTCTACGGGTGAGACAGGTCAGGTTCAAATGCTGCTGGTGGACACCGAAAAGGCAGTGGTGCCAAATGTAGCGGGCATGTCTCTTCGCGACGCATTGTATATTCTAGAAAATAAAGGACTGAAAGTGAATTTTAACGGTAAGGGAAGAGTACTGACCCAATCCATCAGTCCAGGAACACTATTGACCCCAGATTCCACCATAGAACTTATACTTGGATAAATGAACGTGCTCAAAGACATATTGTATAAAGTATCACTTACTGCTACCAATGGAGACATGGAGCGAAAGGTAAGTGATGTGGTCTTTGATAGTCGCAAGGTCATTCAAAATGCTGCTTTTATAGCCGTAAAAGGTACGCAGGTGGATGGACATGATTTTATCCCGCTTGCCTTGGAAAAAGGGGCAACTGCTATTATTTGTGAACAACTCCCTGCCTCTCTAGCCGAAGGAATCACCTATATCCAAGTGGTGGATGCGGCCAAGGCTCTGGGAATTATGGCTGCTAATTTTTACGGCAACCCATCTGAAAAAATCAAGGTAGTAGCTGTCACAGGCACCAATGGAAAAACCACCACCGTCACCTTATTGCACCAGTTGTTTGTTCGCATGGGCTACAGCACGGGGCTCCTGTCTACGGTAGAAAATAAAATCAACGAGGAAGTAATCCCATCCACCCACACCACACCTGATGCAGTGAGCGTACAGGCTTTGCTACGCAAAATGGTAGATGCTGGATGTACCCACTGCTTTATGGAAGCCAGCTCTCACGCGATTGTCCAAGAGCGCATCGCAGGATTGAAGTTGGCTGGAGCGGTATTTACCAACATCACCCACGATCACTTGGACTACCATGGCACCTTTGAGGAATACATCAAAGCGAAGAAAAAGCTATTCGATGAGCTTCCTAAAGATGCCTTTGCCCTAGTAAATGGTGATGATAAGCGCGGGTCGGTCATGGTACAAAATTGCAGGGGTACCCTACAGACTTTTGGACTCAAGTCCGCCGCCGATTTCAAAGCTAAAATTCTTTCCAATACCATCGAAGGCTTGGAGCTTGAGGTGAACGGAAGGCTGATCTGGTTCAGAATGATTGGTTCCTTCAATGCCTACAATTTGTTGGGCGTACTCGGCACCGCAGTGCTGCTAGGTGAGGATGAGGACGAAGTCCTCCTAGAATTGTCTGCCATCAAGGGAGCCAAGGGTCGCTTTGATCGAATCTCCATAGGGGGAATTACCGCTATCGTGGATTATGCGCACACCCCAGATGCATTGGACAATGTACTGAAGACCATCAATGCGTTCCGAACTGGCAATGAGCAGCTCATCACGGTAGTAGGCTGTGGAGGCAATCGTGACAAGACCAAGCGTCCCACCATGGCCAAAATAGCTGTTTCTGAAAGTACCAAAGCCATTTTCACCTCCGACAACCCACGATTTGAGGAGCCGGCTGAGATTCTTAAAGATATGCAAGCGGGTGTAGGGCCCACAGATTTTCGAAAAACCCTGACCATTGAAGACCGAAGAGAGGCCATCAAGACCGCACTTCTGCTCTGTCAAAAAGGGGATATCGTCCTGATTGCCGGCAAAGGTCATGAGGATTACCAAGAGATTAAAGGCGTAAAGCATCATTTTGATGATGCCGAAGTCGTGACTGAATTATTGACTCAACTGACAGGAACCTGACATGCTGTATTCACTATTTGATTACTTCGATCGTGTGTTGGACATCCCAGGAACTGGGGTGTTTCGCTACATTTCATTCCGTGCAGGGATGGCATCCTTGGTTTCCTTGATCATCACCATCACCTTCGGACACCACATCATCAACTGGATTCGCAATCGGCAGATTGGTGAGACCGTTCGCGATTTGGGCTTAGAAGGACAAACCCAAAAGAAGGGTACTCCTACCATGGGCGGCTTGATGATGATTGCAGCCATCTTGATCCCAACCCTTTTATTTGCCAACCTCAACAATATCTACATTCAGCTTTTGTTGATCACTACCGTTTGGTTGGGATTGATAGGTTTCTTGGATGATTACATCAAGGTATTCCGCAAGAATAAGGACGGCCTTAAAGGGCGCTTCAAAATCGTTGGTCAAATTGGCATCGGCATCATTGTAGGCGCTACGCTGTACTACCATGACGATGTAGTGATTCGAGAGTTCTCTACACCTGTATCGGTAGAAAGTGGAGTGGTCGAAACTCCTTCCTTCCAAGATACCAAAGCCTTAAAAACAACCATTCCTTTTTTCAAAAACAACGAGCTCAACTACGAAGATTTCCTTGGATTCATGGGTGATTCCATGACTCCAGTGCTCTACATTTTTGTAGCGATTTTCATCATCACCGCAGTATCCAACGGAGCCAATATTACCGATGGGATTGATGGTCTGGCGGCTGGAACCTCGGCCATCATCGGGTTGACCATCGCCATTTTTGCCTACTTGAGCGGTAACGCCATTTTTTCCCAATACCTCAACATCATGTACATCCCCAACTCTGGGGAATTGGTAATCTTCGCAGCCGCCTTCATCGGTGCCTGTGTGGGATTTCTCTGGTACAACTCCTACCCGGCCCAAGTATTTATGGGCGATACGGGATCCTTAATGTTAGGGGGAGTAATCGCCGTGTTGGCCTTGACCCTTCGAAAAGAACTTCTTATCCCCATTCTATGCGGGATATTCCTGGTAGAAAACCTGAGCGTCATGATTCAGGTGGCCTACTTCAAATACACGAAGCGGAAATATGGAGAAGGGCGCCGAGTCTTTCTGATGTCTCCACTCCACCATCATTACCAGAAAAAAGGAATCCACGAATCCAAGATCGTTACCCGTTTTTGGATTGTAGGGATTCTACTTGCAGTAGTCACATTAGCCACCCTCAAACTAAGGTAAGACCATGAATCGCCTAGTCGTCCTCGGAGCCGGAGAAAGCGGGTTGGGAGCAGCATTGCTCGCCAAGCGGGAGGGCTATGCTGTTTTTGTTTCGGATGGCGGCAACATTGGGGAGGCACGCAAAGCGCAACTTCAGACTGCTGGAATTGAATTTGAGGAAGGCAAACACGACGAGGCTCGCATTTTGGCTGCCGACTTGATCATCAAAAGCCCAGGAATAGCTCCTACTGTTTCCATCGTGCAGCAGGCGATTAGTCGAGGGATTTCCATAGTGGATGAACTGGAATTTGCCAGTCGTTACAGCAAAGGAAAGGTGATTGCGATTACCGGAACCAATGGAAAAACAACCACGACCTTATTGACCTACCACCTTTTGAAAGAAGCGGGTTGGGATGTGG
>CANHCD010000140.1 GCA_947458795.1 Cyclobacteriaceae bacterium
AAATAAAGAGGTGGCAAGGCAATGAATACAAACCCTTGCTCGATGAGCGGTCGCATGTATCGGAAAAAGAGTGTTAAAATAAGGGTTCGAATGTGGGAACCGTCGATGTCAGCATCCGTCATGATGATGATCTTGTGGTAGCGAAGGCTGGATGTATCCAATTCCTTGTCATCGTTGACCGTACCAAACTTCACACCTAGTGCCGTCAGGATGTTCTTGATCTCGTCGTTGTCGTAAATTTTATGCTCGTGCGCTTTTTCTACGTTCAAAATCTTTCCTTTCAGTGGAAGGATGGCTTGAAAATCACGATCTCTCCCCTGCTTGGCAGATCCACCTGCGGAGTCTCCTTCGACCAGGTACAATTCGCATACTGCAGGGTCAGAGCTGGCGCAATCGGCCAACTTTCCAGGAAGTCCTCCTCCACCGAGGATATTTTTACGCTGTACCATTTCACGCGCTTTGCGGGCTGCATGGCGAGCTTGAGCAGCAAGGATCACTTTCCCAACGATGGTCTTTGCCTCTCTAGGATGCTCTTCTAGCCAGGCCTGTAGTACTTCCGATACGGCCGAATCCACAAATCCAACCACGTCTGAGTTGCCTAGCTTGGTTTTGGTTTGCCCTTCAAACTGTGGCTCGGCCACTTTGATGGAGATCACGGCGGTGAGGCCTTCTCTAAAATCATCACCCGATACTTCCAACTTCAACTTGTCTAGCATACCAGACTTATCCGCATAGGCTTTTAGCGTACGGGTAAGCGCTCTTCTGAAGCCAGTTACGTGGGAACCTCCCTCGTAGGTATTGATGGTATTGACGTAGGAAACCACGTTTTCCGTGTAGGAACTGTTGTAGTTCATCGCTACCTGTACCGGCACCTCTTGATTGAGAGACTCAATGTAAATCGGATATTCGATTATTTTTTCGCGGGTTTCATCTAGGTATTGGACAAATTCCACTAGGCCACCCTCTGAGAAAAATTCATCAGACTTGGCCACGCCGTCTTCCATCTCACGAAGGTCCTGCAAATGAATGCGAATGCCTGCATTCAAGAAAGACATCTCTCGGAGACGGTTGGCGATGGTTTCGTATTTGTACTCCGTGATTGCAAAAATGCTATCGTCGGGTTTGAAATGGATGGTGGTACCTCGCTTATCTGTTTTCCCAATTTCGCGGGCAGAATATTGTGGCGCACCAATCTTAAATTCTTGTTCTGTAATGACCCCATTTCTGTAGACGGTAGCCTTTAGATCAGAGGAAAGTGCATTTACGCAAGACACGCCCACTCCATGGAGACCACCAGAAACTTTGTAGGTGTCTTTGTCAAACTTACCCCCAGCATGCAGTACAGTAAGTACCACCTCGAGGGCTGACTTTTTTTCCTTAGCGTGCATGTCGGTAGGTATTCCACGACCATTGTCCTCTACTGTGACAGAGTTGTCTTCGTGAACCGTCACCCGAATGGTGTCGCAATGCCCAGCAAGCGCCTCATCAATTGAGTTGTCTACTACTTCCCAAATCAGGTGGTGCAAGCCTTTTACGCCTACATCACCAATGTACATGGCAGGGCGTTTTCTAACTGCTTCTAGGCCTTCTAATACTTGAATATTACCAGCGCCATAGTCCTCTGGATTACTTAGTGTTTCTTCACTCATGGTTTTGACTAAATCCCTTAAAGGGGAGAATACTGCTTAGGGTGAACTTAGTTGGGATATATAGGCTGCAATTTAGAAAAAAAAAGTGAGTTTTTTAAGGGCTAAAAAAAAGACTTTTGACTCCGAATTGGATTAATTTAGCCAATTTATTGCCAAATATTATTTTGTATTTTATAAAAAAACAAACAAGCAAGGAAATTTTTTGATTTATTTTTCAAACGTATCTTATTGATTTTCAGGAGCTGAAATTTTTTGTTTATTTTTTTTATTTTTTTTTAAAACAAATTATTTTTTGTAAACTTATCCCATTGTAAAAGTTTGTTAACATCAACCAAAACCAAAAAAACTTATGAATTACACCTTGTTGGCGGATCTAGTCGGATTAGACAAGATCATCAATTCAGACCCAGTAGCTATTACCTTCTTTATCGGGTACATGGCAATGTTTGCCTCTGCAGTATTCTTCTTTGCAGAGAGAAGTTCAGTAGATGGAAAGTGGAAGCTTTCCTTGTTGGTATCCGGTTTGATCACCGGTATCGCAGCAGTGCATTACTATTACATGAGAGATTTCTATCTACAAACTGGCGCTAGCCCAACGGCTTTCCGTTATGTAGACTGGACCTTGACTGTACCTTTGATGTGCGTTGAGTTTTACCTATTAACTAAGCCTTTCGGCGCAAAAGGTTCTACCCTTTTCAAGTTGATCATTGCTTCTATCGTGATGCTAGTGACAGGTTACATCGGAGAAACTTCCGGACTTGACAGCAACATCATGTGGGGTATCCTTTCAACTGTAGGTTACTTGTACATTGTGTATGAAGTATTTGCAGGTGACATCGCTAAATTGGCGAGCAGCTCTAACAGTGCAGCGCTTGGAAGAGCAATGTTCTTGTTGAAAATCTTCATCACTTTGGGCTGGTCTATCTACCCTATCGGTTATATGGTTCTTCCAGGAAACCTTCTTTCTGGCATGTTCGAAGTAAGCTCTATTGACTTGTTCTACAACTTAGCTGATGCGATTAACAAAATCGGTTTTGGTTTGGTAGTGTACTCAGTAGCAGTTGCTGAAAGCAGCAAGAAATAATTAAACATAAAGCTGCCTGTACGAAAGTGCAGGCAGCTTTTTTGTACCTATGAAAAAATACGACTACATACTAGCTGGAGGAGGATGCGCAGGTTTGAGCCTGGTCTATCATCTACTAGAAAGTAGTTTGAAAGATTCCCAAATCCTCATCATTGATCCTAGCCAGGGGGAAATTCCCAACAAAACTTGGTGCTATTGGAGCAAAGAGGCACTTCCCATTCATCCCCAGTCTGCACGCTTCTCGTGGAATTCATTCTACCTCAAAGATGCAAATCAGCAGCTTACCAAGCCTTTAGAAGAACTGTCCTACCACCACCTCAACTCACATGACTTTTATGCCCATGTGCTTGAGAAAATTAGACAGTTTCCGAATGTTCATTTTTTAAAAGAAGAAGTAGTATCACTTAGCCCAGCAGATACTGGGGTTCAGGTAACTACCAACTTATCAGGTACCTTCAATGCCTCCTATGTATTTGATTCACGTGTAGAATCAGGTCCATCCAACCAATCTATTTTAAACCAAATTTTTATCGGAATCCGAATTAAGGTTTCAGAACCTCTATTTGATCCTAAAAAATGGGGATTGATGGATTTTGAGACGCGTCCTTCGAATGGATTTGATTTTATCTACACGCTCCCTTTCTCTAATCATGAGGCGTTGATCGAGTATACAGCCTACACCACAGAGGAGCGCAGTGAAGAATCACTCCTGCAAGAACTTCAAGAGTTTCTTCGCTTAAAATATGGCCCAATAGCCTACGACATTCAGTTCCAGGAATCTGGAAAAATACCAATGAGTACCCGAAACTTTTTTAGCTCGGTCAGCCCGCGCCACATCCCTATCGGAACCGCTGCTGGATGGACCAAGCCTTCTACTGGTTATACCTTCGCACCTATTCAAGAAAATTGTAATGCCTTAGTTGCCAGTCTGGAAAAAGGTGAGCTTACTCGCCTCCATTTTCCAAGAAAAAATCGCTTTGTTTTTTACGACAACATCCTACTCACCATCGCACATAGATGGCCAAAAAGGCTACCCAGTCTTTTTCTAAACCTGTTTTCTTCCTCTAGACCTGAATTGGTTTTTCGCTTTCTATCCGAAAAAACCACCTTCAGCGAGGAAATCCGTCTCTTATCAGGGCTAAAATTTGGGATTTTCCTCAAAGGGCTACTTCGATATGGATCGTATTGAAAACTTATCCAAAGCACTAGGACTCGGAATTACACTCCTCTTCATCCTACTTCCTAATCTACCCATAGCGGTTCAATTTGGTGTTTTTGGCCTGATTTTAGTTATGGTTGGCATTCCACATGGAGGGATAGACCACCTCATTCACAATCCTGATATTCGTCCCCGAGGCCTGGTTCACTTTATCCTAGGCTATCTATTGCTTATGCTGGTGTACGGGCTACTTTGGTGGCTACTTCCGTTGGCGGCATTGCTTGCATTTTTGGTAATGTCAGCCTACCACTTTGGACAGTCCCATTTCTTGGGACAAGGACAAATTCAAACTAAAGAAGGATTGCTTTACCTACTGAAAGGGGCATTCTTCCTTTCTGTAATCCTGTTTGGAGATTGGGAGATGACCCAAGAGATTTTGAGTTCAATCCTATCCCTACAGCTCGATGAAGAAACTAGACTAGCGATCATGGGAGTCCTAATGGTCAGTTCCTTGGTTACCCAAGGATTGAATAACAAGCCCTTTGGCTTGGGAGATGCATTGGATTTCCTTGTCTTAGTTCCTATCCTGTATTTTAGCCCGCTATTGATCAGCTTTAGTGTCTATTTTGGATTTTGGCACTCCATTCCGAGCATGGTGGCAGAATACAAGTATTTGAGTCAAGTACCTGCCTTCAATTCGCCTCTTAAATTTGGAAAGCAATTGCTTCCCTTTTCAGGAATCAGCCTTGTAGGAATTAGTTTACTGTTGTTTTTGGGATTCGAGTTTCTTGAATCAAACGAACTCTACTTGCTCTTTTTTGTGATGATTTCACTTATTTCCCTTCCCCATATCCTCTACATGGATACCTTTTTGAAGGAGAAATTTCAGAATTGACCAGTAGTCAACATGACCAAAGTGCAAGCTTCGAGTGCGTCAATACCTGCTGCTTTCGCTTTTGAAAAAAATACAGGATTCTCTGTTCCTGGGTTAAAAATAATACGCTTAGGCCCCAATCCAATCAGGTAATCTATCCATTCCGATTGATTCTGAGGTCCTAAATACAAGGTAATGGTGTGGATTCCCTCCAAAGCCGGCATTTGTCGCAAATCCAAAATTTCCTCCCCAAAAACAATCCCCTTCTTGATCCCAATGGGTACGAAGGGAACTCCTTTGGCTTGCAACAGCTCAGCAGCTCGGTAAGGATAGCGTTCAGGATTGTCAGTGGCACCGACCACCAAGGTTAACTTGGATTTATTTGGCTCGCTGTCCATAGTGTCTATCCCGCTCAAAAGTATCCATGTGACGGTGCTTTTTACTCTCGTAGATATCTGCCAAAGTAATCAGGATACCCGTTTCCTCCACCTCGCCAAACTCATCATTCAGCGCGGTGCCGAAAGTCTTCATGGTGGGTGATAAATTCATGTAAGTATTGATTAGGGGAGGAATATTCTCTCCCAAGGCCCTAATTTGACTATTTAATACCTTCTATCCTTCCTTGTAGTCCAAGCCCTCAAAAGGATTCGGCTGCGTCACTATATTGGTTTCATAACTTAAACGTAATTTTTCTTTAGGCCACACCAATCCTTGATCATCAGGGAAATACTGATTCATAAAGTATAGCAGCAAATCCCTACCCTCCCGGTTGTAATGGGGATACATCGTTACCTTTCCAAACAAGTACTTGATGTTGGGATGTAAGAGTACGACGGCACCAAGACCATCCCAAAGGTTGTCCAAACTAAACATGCCTTTACGGTTGTCCAGGCGGGGCTGATAGTTGGGCTGTACAAAAGATCTACCCAGCTCTAGGGTGTAGGGAAGGTAGTCATCCACAAAAGATGCTGAAAAATCAAAAAGATGAGTGGTAGACAAGCGAATAGATCCATCGGGACCAAGGGCATCTTTACAGCAAATCAGTCGGTAGCCTGCGACAATTTCTTCGTCAGCTTCGTTCCAAGTAATCAATTGTTGGTAGCAGGTTTCGCTCGTATCGTTCTCATCGAGATCCAATGCCATGCCCGTTCCACCACCAGCAGCTCTAAACGTGATTTCTCTGAGTCTACCGATTTCTCGAACCACATTGGGAGCATTGTGGTAATCTACCAGGTAAACTAGATTATCCCCGTTATTGGTATAACGGAGAAAACGTTCAGGCGTAAGTTCAGCCTTGAGGAGCTCCC
>CANHCD010000141.1 GCA_947458795.1 Cyclobacteriaceae bacterium
AACCGAATGGGCGAAAACTACCAAATCACGGCAGGGCTACAAGCAGGCGAAGAAATCGTTTCCTATGGGGCTTTTGCGCTGGACGCTTCCGCCCAACTTTCCGGAAAACCAAGTCTACTCAACAACAGCAGCACGAAGCAGGTGGAGGTTTCAGCCGATTTTAGCCAGCAACTCACTGCTGTGGTCGACGCCTATTTTCTAGTAAAAAATAACCTGGTAAAAGATCAACTTCCCACATCGTCCATCCAAACACTCACCCAAGCCTTGGTCAAGATAAGTGCCGATGGAACAGGAAAAGACAATGCCAAATGGGAAAAAATTAAGACAGGACTAGCCGATGCAACAGCTAAAATAAAGGGGTCAAAGGATATTGCTTCGGCAAGAACCCACTTTTCATCCCTTTCGACCCAGGTCATCAAACTCACGGAAACCTACAAACTCAACAAGGCGGTAGTATACCAAGATTACTGTCCCATGGCCTTCAACAACAAAGGAGGCTACTGGCTAAGTGAAACAGAGGATATCCAAAATCCCTATTTCGGTGCTTCCATGCTCAGCTGTGGGGAGGTAAAAAAGACCTATGCTAGCAACTAACTAAATTTGAAGAAATAAACCCTTGTAGCTTGGAGTGAGCACCTCCGATTGATTTTCTTCTTCAGATAAAGGTTACTCAGGCCGCTTTCGGTTTGCTTTCTTCTCCGCATGGGCCTTTTTGGACTTCAAACGATCTTCAATAGCACCCTTTTTGGGGCGGGACACTTTGCGAACCTTTTTTTTCTGAAAAGAGCTGTGTAGCAATTCGTAGAATTTGGCGATCACCGCCTCTTTGTTTTGAAGCTGGGAACGGGTTTCCTGTGCATACAACTGCAAAATTCCGGCTTGATCTACCTTATTCTTATTTTTTTGAATTAGAGTCAACTTTTCTTCCTCAGTCAAAATTTGAGAGGCCATCACATCAAATTTGAGCAAAACCTTGGTTTCCACCTTATTGACATGTTGCCCTCCAGCTCCACCACTACGGGCAGTTTGGAATTCTAATTCCCCTAAAAAAATACCGCTTCTAATGCGATTTTGTAGATTCATTTGATTTCGATCTTGAGCTATAAAAGTGAAGGCTTCGGCTCATAAAACAAAGCTCTTTCAATAAATGTTCGATTAACACTTCCCATTTCCTACCTTTGGGAACTTGTTGCCCTCTCCTTGAGGTTGACATGGGTGTTACCTAATGGACCTTTACTCCATTACTATCGACCAATGAAGCTAAAACCTAGAGTTGTCGTCGGCCTATCGGGCGGCGTAGACAGCAGCGTTGCTGCCAAACTTTTAATCGACCAAGGCTACGAGGTCATCGGCATGTTTATGAAAAACTGGCACGATGAATCCGTTACGATTTCCAATGAATGCCCCTGGCTAGAGGATTCTACCGACGCCATGCTGGTGGCAGAAACCCTCAACATTCCTTTTCAGGCCATAGATCTCAGTGCTGAATACCAGACGCGCATCGTGGATTACATGTTTGCCGAGTACAGCGCTGGCCGTACGCCCAATCCAGACATCCTGTGCAATCGGGAAATCAAGTTTGACATCTTCCTCAAAGCAGCAACCCAACTCAAAGCGGACTTCGTAGCCACAGGACACTATTGCCAAAAAGGCGAAACTGAGGTAGACGGACAACCTGTTTACCAACTCCTAGCCGGTGCTGATGCCAACAAAGACCAAAGCTACTTTCTCTGCCAACTGTCCCAGGAGCAATTGGCGAAGGCCTTATTTCCTATCGGACATCTCCAAAAATCCGAAGTTCGTGAGATCGCCAAGCAAGCAGGCCTGATCACCGCCGAAAAGAAAGATTCCCAAGGGCTCTGCTTTATTGGGAAAGTGCGCTTGCCTGACTTTTTACAGCAGCAGCTGAAGCCCAAGCAAGGAAATATCGTGGAGATCCCAGCACAATTTCCTGCCTATACGCCGATAAGCCAAGTTCCTAAGGAAGCGCCCCAAGACTGGGATCAAGCACAATTGGATGCATTTTGTCTTCCTCTCTCCTACCTTCCTACCCAAGGTAAGGTCATCAGCGAACACCGTGGGGCACATTACTTCACCGTAGGTCAGCGCAAAGGGCTTCAGGTCGGCGGAACGGGCAAACCTCTATTTGTGATTGCAACAGACACCCAAGAAAATGTGATCTACACTGGATTGGGAGAAGATCACCCAGGTCTGAATCGTTTCGGCCTCTTTGTCCAACCCGATCAGATACACTGGATTAGACAAGACCTAGCCTTGAAGGTGGGAGAGCATGCCGTCTATGCAGCGCGCATCCGCTACCGACAGCCACTCAGCAAAGCCACACTTATCCAGCGGGAAAATGGGCTTTATGTGGTCTTCGAACAAGCACAAAAGGGCATTGCTTCAGGTCAATTTGTGGCTTGGTATCAGGATAAAGAATGTATTGGTTCAGGTACCATCTTTTAACACTTCCCCTAGTACAATTCAACCACCATACCCTCAAGCCGATTCATCCTAACTATGCTAGACATCCTCTTTGAAGACGAACATTTAGTAGTTGTCGACAAGCCTGCTGGGCTGCTTGTGCACCGCACCAGGCAGGCTTTTGGCGAAAACGAGAATGCCCTCATTCAGCTTCGTGATCAACTGGACCACTGGGTAGCTCCGGTTCATCGCCTGGATCGTGCAACAAGTGGCTGCTTATTGTTTGCAAAAAACGAACAGGTCCTTCCTTCCCTCAAGTCCTTGTTTATGGACCGAGCGATCGAAAAACGGTACCTCTGCATCGTGAGGGGGATTCCAGCCCAGAAAGAAGGCCTGATAGATCATCCACTAACAAGCGAACGCTCGGGCAAACTGCAAGAAGCACAAAGTAAGTACCGCATGTTACGGGAATCCGAGCAAGCCTTTGACAGCACAGGCCGCTACCCTACCAGTCGCTACAGCCTATTGGAAGTAGAATTGCTTACTGGCAGAACGCATCAAATTCGTAGGCATTTGGCCCATATCCGGCATTACATTTTGGGAGATCGCAAGCATGGAGACAACAAGCAAAATACTTATTTTGAAACCCATTTTGGCTTGCAAAATCTGCTGCTGCACTCCTGGAAGTTGGATTTTACACATCCCTTGACCCAGACTTCCCTGCAACTCACCTGTGCCCTACCCCCACATTTTCAGGCAATAGTCGAAAAACTGGGCTGGTCAAGAGCGGATTTTGACTTGGGTTAGGTTTCCCATTCATTTTTTGACTTACATTAGTTGTTCTAATTCCATTCCCATGAAAAAATACCTCTTGAGTTTTGTTGCTGTACTAGTTTGCAACAGTTTCGTCCTTGCACAAAAGCAAGATATCGATAAGAATTTTTCTTCAGAATTTGCCAATTCTTTGTTTACTACACTCGCCTCTGACCTGATGATGGGTCGTGATCCGGTGCGTCCCGAAATGAAGTTAGCCTACACCGTCATCGCCCAGGCGCTGGAAATCGGTGGAGCCAAGCCACTACCAGGAGCCAATGGCTACTACCAAGACATTCCTTTCACCTTGTCTTCACCGCCCACGCGCGGCTCCGTGCAGATAGGTGAGTTTTCCTTTTCTCAGGGCCAAAATCTTCTCGTGCTCGATGGTCGTTCTTTTCGAGGCAACTATGAGGTAGTGGATATCGGTTTTGGTTCGGTTGAAGAGTTTGCAGGAAAGGACCTAAAAGGCAAAATTCTGATTACCAATGTAGGTGCTCCAAACAAATTTAGTCCCAACCAACTCTTCTCAGAAGGCAGAGCCAAGGCATTACGTGCCAAAGAAGCAGGCGCAGTAGCCCTGATCGAGCGTTTCAATGTTCCATCTGTCCCATGGCAGCTTGTATCGGGCTTTTTAAATCGCTCGCAACTGGGCCTTGACCAAGGGGGAGCAAGCAATCTGCCTTACCTCTGGGTAGAAGACCTGAAAAATCAATTGACCGGCACCAACCTAGGCAGAGCCAAGGTGGAAGTAGAGGGTAAAGTCACTACCAAAGTGGATGGCAAAAACGTGCTTGGAGTCATTGAGGGTACCGACCCTGTGCTAAAAAATGAATATATCCTGCTTTCCGCCCATTACGACCACGTAGGTGTAGGAGCTCCAGATGAGACTGGTGATTCGATCTACAACGGCGCTCGTGACAATGCAGTGGGTACCGTGGCTGTCCTGAATGCTGCCCAATATTTTGGCAAAAATCCTCCCAAAAGATCCATCATTTTTGCCCTTTGGACCGCCGAGGAGAAAGGCTTGCTAGGCAGTGCCTATTTTGCAAACAATCCATTGATTCCCTTGAATCAAATCGTCTACAACCTGAACATTGACAATGCAGGCTACAACGACACCTCCATCATTACGGTGATTGGATTGGGTAGAACCTCTGCTGATTTCCTAATTTCAGAGGCAGTAGCTGAATTTGGATTGACTGCCAAAGCAGATCCATCACCAGAGCAAGGGCTGTATGACCGCTCGGATAACGTGAATTTCGCGAGAAAGGGCATCCCTGCACCCAGCTTTACGCTTGGGTTCACTGCCTTTGATGATGAGATCAATAAATATTACCACAAGGCCGCTGATGAAGTGGAGAGCTTTGACTTAAACTATGCGCAGCTGTACTGGAAGTCCTACATTCTTTCCACTCAAAAAATCGCCAACTGGTCCCAAAAACCACAATGGACTGCTGGCGACAAGTACGAAGAGGTAAGTAAGAAGTTGTATGGGAATTAAGTACAATGTACCAAGTACCAAGTACAATGTACCAAGTACGAAGTACCAAGAAAGAAATACGATGGAAATAGAGTGGAAATACCCGACGCGGCGGGCCGCTCCGTGAAATAGCTTGAAATAAGAATTCAAAATTATTGAGGCCTTTAATTCCGGGTCTAAAGAATCATGGTACTATGTACTTGGTACTTCGTACAGTTCATCGTTTAATCTCTCGGTTCTAGAGGTCTTTTAAATGCCGTATTTCGTCCTTCGTAATTCGTATTTGAGCAAGTACTTGGTACCTGGTACATTGTACTTTGTACATGGTACTTGGTACAATTTAAACCAGCATCCCAGCTACCGTAGCGGTCATTAAACAGGCTAGAGAAGCTGCAAACAATGCCCGGAAGCCCAATCGACTCAAGTTGCCCTGCTGATTTGGAGCAATAATTGAAATTCCTCCTAGCTGAATGGCAATGGAACTGAAATTAGAAAATCCACACAATGCATAGGTAGAAATGATGATGGACTTGGTGCTGATGGAAGCAGCTTCCTTCATTTCAGCAAGGCTCAGGTAAGCAACGAACTCATTGATCACCGTCTTTTGTCCCAAGAGGCTTCCAACTTGAAGGGTATCCACCCATTCCACACCAATCACCCAAGCAAAAACGCGGAACACCTGCCCAAAGATATATTCCAAAGAGAAACCTTTGAATTGCCCTCCAGTACTACTTTCCACCCAGGCATTCAATCCTGTATATTCTCCAAGAATACCACTTAGACCATAATTTATTGCAGCAATGACGGCAATGAATGCAAGAAGCATACCTCCTACATTTAATGCCAACTTCAGTCCCTCTGATGCTCCTATGGACATTGCATCGATGAGGTTTACCCCCATAGCTTCTTTATTTACTTCAAGCTTATCCTGCTTGATTTCCTTCTCAGTCTCTGGGATAAACATTTTTGACATCACAATTGCAGCAGGAGCATTCATGATACTTGCGCCTAGCAAATACGCTGCAAACTTGCTCTGCTCCTCCATGCTATCCCCACCTAAGAAAGCTACATATCCTGCAAGTACGCCACCAGCAATGGTTGCCATTCCGCCAGTCATCAAGCACATCAACTCGGATTTACTCATCTGAGGAATAAAAGGACGTACCAAAAGCGGTGCTTCAGTTTGGCCCAAAAAGATATTTCCAGCAGCAGATAGAGACTCTGGTCCAGATAGTCGCATCGAACGCGCCATCA
>CANHCD010000142.1 GCA_947458795.1 Cyclobacteriaceae bacterium
AGATGCATTGGTGCTCTCCACCTGCAACCGAACTGAAGTCTATTACAGTCACGAATCGGATCTCAGCGTTGAACTAATCAAGTTGATCGGGATCGAAAGAGGATTAACTGACGCAATTAGCTACCTCGATTATTTTCAAGTTTTGAATAACGAATCGGAGGCAGTGACTCACCTATTTCGTGTATCCATGGGACTTGAGGCACAAGTGATCGGTGACATTCAAATCTTAAATCAAGTAAAGAGATCCTACCAAACTGCAGCTGACCTAGAGCTTGCCGGTCCATTTTTGCATCGCTTGATGCACACCATTTTCTTTACCAACAAGCGGGTAGTCCAAGAAACTGCTTTCAGAGATGGCGCCGCTTCTCTTTCGTATGCCACCATTGAATTAATTGAAAGCCTTACCCAGAATATTTTTCAACCCAGAATTTTACTAATTGGTGTGGGTGAAATTGGAGAGGATGTAGCCAGAAATATGGTGCATCTCCCTACTGCACAAGTAAAAATTGCAAACCGAACCCTTGCCAAAGCAGAAGAAATCGGGGTTCCACTTGGTTTTGAAGTCATCGCATTTGAATCCTGCCTCACAGCCATTGAAGAAGCCGATGTAGTAGTTTGTTCGATACGAATGCCCGAGCCTTTCCTTACCAAACAATTGATTCAGGGAATCAACATCCCAAGCTACAAGGTCCTGATTGACCTTTCCGTACCGCGAAGTATTGAAACATCGATCGAAGAACTTCCAGGGGTTGTCCTATACAATGTGGACAATATCCAAAGCAAGGCTTCGGCAGCACTACAAAATCGATTGGAATCCATCCCTTCAGTTGAAACGATACTCGAAGAAAGTATTGAGGAGTTTGGTGCTTGGCAAAAAGAAATGGCCGTATCCCCTACCATTCAAAAACTAAAGCAAGCATTGGAGCAAATTCGCCAAGAAGAAATGAGTAGGTATTTGAAAAATGCGGATGAAAAAGAATATTTATTGATTGATAAAGTCACCAAAAGTATGATGCAAAAAATACTGAAGGTACCCGTGGTTCAATTGAGAGCTGCCTGCCAGCGTGATGAGGCAGCAGAAATGATTGAGCTCATTACAGATCTGTTTGACTTGGAAAAGTCAAAAAATGAGAAAGAATAATTTCTAACTTAACACCCTAAAGTAGAAATCCATAATTTCACTTTCATTTTATTAATCGCCATGAGAAATCTGTTTTACCCAGTTTTAGCAAGTTTTCTAATCTTGGCGACTCCTAGCCTAGGACAAACCTGGGAAGTCTACGACTTTAGTGGAAGCCTTCAGACCAGTGCAGACTTTCAGGATATCGATTTAATTGGTCAATCCGTAAGTGTTGGGAAAAATCCAAGCGGATTATTTCTACTATCTCCAGATTTAAGACCTGTAGTAGACCTTCAAGGTCAGGAAGTAGTGCAATACCTCAAGCCTTGGATTCTTGTCAAAGGACCCAAAGGAATTGGAGCCTTCCATGAGTATGGTCAACTTGCCCTACCCTTGGAATACGAGGAAATTCTTACCTACACCAATCGTCTTTTAGCCAGAAAAGGCAATGAGTATTGGGTATTTGAAAAGTCTACAGGGAAAGTTAAATGGTTGGGAACAGCTGAAGATGCTAAGCTCACACGCAATGGGCAAGTGATTCTAAAAAATCAGGGTCAGTTTTTTTTACCCCTCTCTTCAACCCCTGATAAAGCGTATGAATTGCTCATTGAAAACCAAAGTAATTTTCTTTTGGCAAAAGAAGCCTCAGGCTACGGTCTGATCGATCAATCTGGAAGTTATGTTCTGAATCCTGTGCTCGACCAGTTGGAGTACACGCGAGGAGACAATTATTTTGGTTATGATGAAAATCAATACCTGTTGATTCGTGGGTTTGAAGAGCGCGCTCAAGTACGCTACAACTCCTACCACAAAATCACCAAAGACGGCGACCTCTTGCTAGAATACATTCACGGCAAATTGAGACGGGTCCTAGAGGAAGAAGGCATCTTACTCGATGCAGTGGGAATGGAATCTGTGAAATTGATTGGACCCGATGCATTCAACATTAAATTCAGAGAAAATAAATTAGGACTACACGGGAAAAACGGATGGCTGGTGGCTCCCAACTCAGATGCGGAATGGATTGGAGTAGGTACTGAGGGACTTTTTCCTGCGCTCAAAAATGGCAAATATGGCTACCTAGACGCCGCAGGAAAATGGATTATTGCGCCTAGTTTCTTGGAGGTCGGGACCTTTTCAGAAAAATTCAGCGCCTACCGAAATTCGGCTACTTGGGGCACGATCAATGCCGAAGGAAAAATAGTCGCTGAAGCGAAATGGGATAAAATAAACAGCTTTATTGGAGGAGTAGCCATCGCTGTATCCGCAAACAAACAATACCTAATACTGCCAAATGGTGAGCTCGCTTATCCAGAAGGATTGGATAAAATAGAACGATTAAAAGAGGGATATTATTTGGTATCCAACAACACTAAATCTGGTCTTCTAAATTCTCAAGGCAAGCTGATCCTTCCAATCACTTTTGATCAGATTCAAGTAGAAAATAAAGACTTTTTCATTGTTTCACAGGAAGGACTCTCTGGAGTTATGAGAGCAAGTGGAGCTGTGTTTTTACCCCTTCAATACACCCAAATTGCAATTGATTGGATTGAACAAAAAATACTTGCAAAAGCCCTACCTGAAGAAGTGGTCGAAGAAAATCCGGAAACAAGTCCAGTAAAAGCTCCCCTATTAAAAAGAAAAAAGGGAGCTTAAAAACTCCCTTTTTGTTTTATTGATTAGGATTTCGAAGGTCCTGAATCAGTTGAATCCTTCCCTGATTTGGCGATGGAATCACGCATAGCCGTGTCAGACTTTACATTTTCCATTTTGTAGTAATCCATCACGCCTAGCTGACCAGAACGGAATGCTTCCGCAATTGCCTTTGGAATCTCTGCTTCAGCCTCAATCACCTTGGCACGCATCTCCACATTCCTAGCTTTCATTTCCTGCTCCAAGGCTACAGCCATGGCTCTACGCTCCTCTGCTCTCGCTTCTGCCACTTTCAAGTCCGCAGAGGCTTGATCTATTTGAAGTTTAGCTCCAATGTTGGCCCCTACATCGATGTCTGCGATGTCAATAGAGAGAATTTCAAAGGCTGTGCCTGCGTCAAGTCCTCTGGATAAAACCAGCTTAGATATTTTGTCAGGATTCTCCAACACAGACTTGTGATTTAAGGAAGAACCAATAGAAGTGACGATTCCCTCACCTACACGTGCCAAAATGGTTTCCTCACCTGCACCACCTACTAGCTGCGCAATGTTTGCACGAACAGTTACCCGTGCCTTAGCCACCAACTGGATTCCATCCGCTGCTACTGCAGCTACATTGGGAGTATTGATCACCTTTGGGTTAACCGATATTTGAACTGCCTCAAATACATCTCTGCCTGCCAAGTCAATTGCAGTAGCCTGCTTAAAACTTAAGACAATATTGGCTTTATCCGCAGAAATTAAAGCACGAATGACCGTCGGAACATTTCCTCCAGCCAAATAGTGGGTTTCCAAGTCATTGGTAGTTAATTGCAAGCCAGCCTTGGTCGCTGTAATCATCGCATTGACAATTAAGCTTGGCGGTACTTTCCGAATCCGCATACCAATCAACTCCCCGATTCCAACTTTTACATTCGAAAATTGAGCCGTAATCCAAAGGTTTACAGGTACAAAATACAAGAAGATAAACAGGAGAACGATGCCAGCAAAGGCAGCAATCAAAACGAATAATGAACTGTCTTCAAACATATTTTTTTAGTTTACACTGATTTTATTGTTTTCAATTTTAACGATAGTCACTGGGCTATTCACCTCAATAAACCCAGACTCAGACTTCACCTCTACCCAAAGCTCATTAAAGGATGCTTTCCCGTAAGGCTTGATATCTGAAACTGCCAATCCCTTCATTCCTACTTCCAGTCCATCAGTTCTACCGTCGAAAGCTCCGCCCGACTGGGTTGACTTGAGCGAAAATTTCTTCCAAACGCCTGAACTAAACCCATACCAAACAGCTCCAAAATTGATCACCAAAGAAATGCCAGTGATTCCTAAAGCAACCGAATAATCAAAATTTAGAAATGCGAAAAAAATCCCCGCTCCACTTACCAAAAACCCAAAAATACCCACCACTGTAGTCCCTGGAATAAAAAGAATTTCAATCAAGAGCAGAATTAAGCCAATGAGCAGTAGCGTACTTAAGACTAAAATTTCCATAAAAATGAGATGAATAGCCTCTAATCTACATGATTCTTATGAATTCTAATCGAAAAAGAAAAAAACCCGAATTTTTTTCGGGTTTCTCATTTGCTTTCGAAATCAATAGGCTTTTGCAAAAAGCACCCTACCGGAAGAAGGCTTTCCACTATACACGCAGACTCCTTGTTCGGGGAGCTGATCCAGAGGAATGCAACGGATGGTGGCTTTAGTCAGTTCTTTTATTTTCTCCTCTGTCTCCGGGGTTCCATCCCAATGCGCCGAAAGAAAACCGGCTTTTTCCTCCAATACCTGCTTAAATTCCTCCCAGCTATTTACTTCGGTGGTGTTGTCTTTTCTAAAATCAAAAGCCTTTTGGTAAATACCTTCTTGAATTTCATCCAAAAGCCCACCTATTTTTTGAGCTATTGGCATCTCCTCCCATTGGAAAGATTCCTTAGTCAAGGTATCTCTTCGGGCTATTTCTAAGGTCTTATTTTCTAAATCTCTTGGGCCAAGCGCGATTCGAACAGGTACCCCTTTCAGTTCGTACTCCGCAAACTTCCAACCTGGCTTCTGCGTATCTCGATCATCGTATTTGACACTTATGCCAGCTTTCCGCAGCTCAGCCATGATTTCCTTCACCTTCACCGAAATCATCGCTAATTCTTCCTCTCCTCTATAAATCGGTACGATGACCACTTGAAATGGCGCAAGTTTGGGAGGCAACACCAAGCCGTTATCATCCGAATGTGCCATAATCAAGGCACCCATCAAACGCGTACTCACTCCCCAAGAAGTTCCCCATACATATTCCAGACCGCCTTCTTTGGTTGCAAACTTCACCTCAAATGCCTTGGCAAAATTTTGTCCTAAAAAGTGGGATGTCCCTGCTTGAAGTGCTTTGCCATCTTGCATTAACGCTTCAATACATAGGGTTTCATCTGCACCAGCAAATCGTTCGCTCTCGGTTTTTTTACCTTTTACAACTGGAAGCGCCATAAACTCTTCCGAAAACTGGGCATAGATATTCATCATCTGCACGGTCTCAGCCATGGCTTCATCCGAAGTGGCATGCGCAGTGTGTCCTTCCTGCCACAAAAATTCGGTAGTTCTCAAAAACAAACGGGTTCGCATCTCCCAGCGCACCACATTGGCCCATTGGTTGACTAACAATGGCAAATCCCGGTAAGATTGAATCCAATTTTTATAGGTACTCCAAATGACTGTTTCTGAAGTAGGGCGAACAATAAGCTCCTCTTCCAATTTCGCTTCCGGATCCACAATGACCCCTGAGCCATCTTCTGCGTTTTTTAAACGATAATGCGTGACCACAGCGCATTCTTTGGCAAAGCCCTCCACGTGACTGGCTTCCTTACTCAAAAAAGACTTGGGAATAAATAGTGGGAAATAGGCATTGGAATGTCCTGTCTCCTTGAACATTCGGTCCAATTCAGCCTGCATTTTCTCCCAAATGGAATACCCATAAGGCTTAATTACCATGCATCCCCTTACCGGAGAATTCTCAGCCAAATCCGCTCGTTTAACCAATTCATTGTACCACAGGGAATAATCTTCACTGCGTTTTGGAAGTCCTTTACTCATTTACTTGTTGTATAGAAAGAAAAGTGTTTATTTTGATCAAAAGGAAGTACAAATATAACCCAAAAAGTACAACCTCTGCTTGGTC
>CANHCD010000143.1 GCA_947458795.1 Cyclobacteriaceae bacterium
CCAAGGTCTCTTGCACCGTAATTCATGCAGGAGAACAGCACAATACGGTACCTGAGTTGTGTCGATATGTATTGGATGTTCGGATAAACGAATTGTATACACATGAGGAGGTTTTGGAGGAGTTGAACTCAGTGCTAACAGCTGAGTTGGTTCCAAGATCGATGCGATTAAGATCCTCCAACTTACCGGAAGGGCATCTTTTGCAGCAAGTGGCAAGCCACCTAGGCTTGGAGAAGTTTGGAAGCCCTACCCTATCCGATCAGGCATTAATCCCCTATCCTTCGGCGAAGATCGGTCCTGGAGATTCGGCCCGCTCCCACACCGCAGATGAGTTTATCTTTACGCAAGAAGTAACGAATAGCATCCCTACCTACGTTTCAATTCTTGAAAACTACGCAAGCCTCTACCTTCAAACGAAGCATCCGCAATGAAACTTTGGCAAAAAACCACAAACAGTAAGCAGGAAGTTGAACAGTTCACGGTCGGAAAAGATCCTGAATTTGATCTGCTATTAGCTCCCTACGATGTATTGGGATCCATGGCACACGCTGCAATGCTGGAAACCATAGACTTATTGACAGGGGAAGAAAACAAGGTTCTTCAACAGGGGCTCAAGGAGATTTACGAAGAAATAAAACAGGGAAAGTTTGGCATTGAACCAGGCGTCGAGGATGTACACTCACAGGTAGAATTGCTACTTACCCAGCGCTATGGTGATGTCGGAAAAAAGCTGCACAGTGGTAGAAGCAGAAATGACCAGGTGCTCGTTGACTTAAAATTGTTTTACCGGGATGCGATCCGCGAGATTTTCGATGAGGCCAATAGTTTGGCCAATCTATTACTTCAATTAGCTGAGTCACATAAAGAGGATTTGATGCCAGGCTACACCCACACTCAGTTGGCGATGCCTTCTTCCTTTGGATTGTGGTTTGCCTCTTTTGCAGAAGGGCTTAGCGAAGACTTAGGTTTGCTTCAGGTTGCCTTTGAGCTAAGCAATAAAAATCCGCTTGGATCTGCTGCAGGCTATGGCTCTAGCTTTCCTCTTGACCGCACGATGACTACACGGCTTTTGGGATTTGCTGAGCTACATCACAATGTCATCAACGCACAAAATAGCCGAGGAAAGACCGAACGCACGATTGGCTTTGCTTTGGCTGGCATGGCAGGAACCCTGAATAAACTTTCCTCCGATGTTATCCTTTTTTGCAACCAACATTTTGGTTTTGTCTCCTTTCCAGATGAGTTGACAACGGGAAGTAGCATCATGCCGCACAAAAAAAATCCCGATGTGTTTGAATTGATTCGTGCCAAGACCAATCAAATTCAAAGTCTACCCGGAACGGTGGGATTCTTACTCACAAACCTAACTTCAGGCTACCACCGAGATATGCAGCTGCTGAAAGAAGCAGTTTTTCCAGCGCTAGACTCCATGCGATCCTGTCTTCAGATGAGCCATTTTATGCTGAAATCAATTCAGGTGAGAAAAAACATTCTGGAGGATCCATTTTACATGCACCTATTTTCTGTGGAAGTCGTCAATGAGTTGGTGCTAAAAGGCGTTCCCTTCCGGGATGCCTACAAGCAGGTTGGGGAGGATATTGAGGCGAAGCGCTTTGTACCCAACCAAGAAAAAGTAAGCCACAGCCACGAGGGTAGCATTGGAAATTTATCGCTTCACGAAATTCATGCAAAATTAGAGTTGGCGAGATCTAAATATGATTTTGGGAAAATGGATCGTGCGCTTGCTTCCCTTCTGAATTCACCTAGCTAACCTGCTAAAGAATTGAAATATTTTCGTGGGATTCCTTATTTTTCGAATCAGTTGTGTCTTTAATTTCTCCAATGCGTAGCGAATATTTCAATTGTTCAGTCCCACTTATCTTAGAATCTGGTGAGGTTTTGGAGCAGTATACACTTGCCTATACCACTTATGGAGAGCTCAATTCAGATCATTCCAATGTGATTTGGGCAGTACATGCACTTACAGGCGATGGACAGGTAGCCGATTGGTGGAGTGGTTTGGTTGGAGAAAATGCACTCTACAATTTTTCCTCCCACTTTATCATCTGTGCCAACCTGCTCGGTAGTGGCTATGGATCAAGCAATGCTTTAAGTGAAAATCCAGCCACAGGTACCCCCTATTATTATAGTTTCCCAACACTTAGCACACGGGACCTGGCCCAAAGTCTAGAAATGCTTCGGCAGCATTTGAAACTTGAACAGATTCATACGCTTATTGGCGGATCATTAGGTGGCCAAGTGGCATTGGAGTGGGCTTACACTTTAGGTAAAAGACTTCAACATGCCATAATTATTGCATCAACTACAAAAACCTCCCCTTGGGTCATTGGTTTTAATGAGGCCCAACGCATGGCCATCGCTGCAGATAGCACTTGGGGCCAAGAGCATCAAGATGCCGGCAAGAAGGGGCTAGAAGCAGCGCGAGCAGTAGCCATGCTCAGCTACAGAAATCCTTCCGACATCAACACCAAACAGCAAGAAAAAGAAGAAAAAATAGATGGGTTTTTGGCGGCTTCCTACCTCAGGTATCAAGGATCCAAACTAGCCAAACGATTTCAGGCATTCTCCTATTGGACGCTCACCAAAGCCATGGACAGCCATGACCTAGGTAGAGGCCGAGGGGGTGTTGAAATGGCTCTCAAATCCATCCAGGCACAAGTGTTTGCTGTAGGGGTCAATTCAGATCTGCTATTTTTAGCGGAAGAAGCGCGGTTTTTGAGCCAGGCGGTACCCTCCGGAAGCTATGGTGAAATTGTATCAACCGCAGGCCACGATGCCTTTTTGATTGAATTTACCCAGCTTTCAAGCTTGATTGAAAAATTTTACCGAAGCTAAATACTAAATGTTTTAAACCTGTTTAGGGTTTCGCCTTGGTCCACTCCACAGTTCGACCAATCAAAGAAAACCCAATATATCCTTTTACTTCTAGGACATCTTTGGATTTCAAGGTCACCTGGCAAGAATAGGTTTTGCCTGTTTTGGGATCGTAAATGGTCCCATCTTCCCACATCCCAGAATCAAATTTCAAGCCCTCCAAAAGGTTCAATCCCATCAAAGGCCGTGATTTAAGTTTAGCATCTGGATTATCCTTATCTACCGCAGGTTTACCTCCTGGATTTGGATCTTTCAACCACACGATTTTACCGATGAAGGCAGATCCTTTCTTCAAAATTTCAACTTTAGCGGTTTTTTCAGTGTTGTACCATACACCCAAGATTGCATTTTCAGATTGCGCTTTCACAAGAAATGAAGTGAAAAAGAAAAGTAAGAATAGCGTGGAGATTAGGGATACTTTTTTCATTTGTTTTAGTTTTATACAATACTAATTGGAAATGATTTTGTTTGTGTTGGTGTGAGTATGAATAATTTCTATGGGCTCAATAGTTTTTGATTATAAGGGACTGAACTTAACCCTATTGCCAGAAAAGGCAGTTTGGATAGATTCTTTAAGCGTATTGTTGATTGCTGATCTCCATTTTGGAAAAGCATCTCACTTTCGTAAATCTGGAATTCCAATTCCTGAAAAAGTCCATGACCAGGATTACATCCAGCTGAGTAGCTTAATTTCAACCTATTCCCCAAAGCAGGTCTACTTTTTGGGAGATTTGTTTCACAGCAGTTGGAATCAGGAATGGGAAACCTTACTCAATTTTTTAAGGCTATTCCCAACTTCGTCTTTTCATTTGGTAATTGGCAATCATGATATTTTACCTTCAGAAAAGTACCAAGATCCTCATTTGAAGATCCATGCTCAGCCGATAGCAATAGGCCCCTTACTTCTCGCTCATGAACCTACTCCCCCTCCAGAAGGTGTACTTACTATCTGTGGCCATATTCATCCCGGAATTTTACTCAAAGGAAAAGCGAAGCAACGGGTTCGTATCCCCTGCTTCCACTATTCTGAAAATGTACTGATACTACCCAGCTTTGGAAATTTTACAGGTCTGTCCTTGATTAAGGCAGAAAAAAATGATTTCATATGGGGAATTGCGGAAGATAGACTTATTCCCATCCTTTCTCCACCCGTTATTGGGTAAATCGCCTAAGCTTTTCTATTTTTGACTAGAATTTGATATTTCATGGCTAATCCAGCAAAAGCAAAAAAACAACTTGGGTATTTTAAGTTTGGTAGCGTCCTATTCAGCACGACCTTATCACTTTTTATCGTGGGGCTTTTTGGAATTATTTTGATTCAAGCGAGCTCCCTTACCAAAATGATTCGGGAGAATATTGAGATTCAGGTTTTTCTAGATAAGGAGCTAAGCCAAAAGCAACTTGCAGATTTACGGAAGGATTTGGCAGAAAGACCTTTTGTGCTACGTACAGAAGATAGCCTTTACTTACGGTTCATTTCAAATAAAGAGGCTGCGGAAACCTTTATCAAAAACACAGGAGAAGATTTTACTGAATTTTTAGAGGATAATCCCCTCCGAGATAGCTACGTATTTTCGGTTGCTGAAGAGTTTCAAAGTTCCGAACAGCTTACCTTAATCGCAAAAGAGTTGGAAACTCAGCCTGGCGTATTTGAAGTTTCCTACATGACTGATTTGGTGGATTCAATTAATAAAAACCTCTTTAAAGTATCGCTAATCATGGGAGGATTTATTCTGATCCTTATTGTGACGGTGATCATGCTCATCAATAATACGATTCGATTGGCTCTATTTTCCCAACGCTTTTTGATACGATCCATGCAACTGGTAGGAGCAACTCGAGGGTTTATCCGAAAGCCTTTTCTGGTAAGAGCCTTTATTTTTGGGGTTTTAGCCGGGGTTTTAGCCTCTTCTATTCTATTTGGCCTATTGGAATACACCAAAGGGAATATCGAGGGTTTTGCGGCCTTACAAAATACTGAGCTTATGCTTCTACTCTTTGCTGCATTAACAATCATGGGTGGTCTACTATCCGGATTTAGTACCTTGCGTGCTGTCAATAAATACTTAAACATGTCCTTGGACGAACTGTATTAACTCATGAGCAATACTTCATTTCCTTTTTCGAAGAAAAATTACCTCTTCCTATTTCTAGGTTTGGGATTGATTGTTTTAGGCTTTGTCATCATGGGTATGGATGCTACACCGCATGGCAATGGGTTTATGGGGCTTACGCTTGGACCTATTATTACCTTTTCTGGCTTTATTCTCGAGTTTTACGCCATTTTTGCAAAGTCTCCAAAATCTTAATTTTCAAATTCTCAGCTAAGGCAATCCCTTACCCATGCAGCAAGAAGCTTACGGAGAAGTTTTTCTGATCAACAAACCTTTGGAATGGACTTCATTTGATGTGGTTAAAAAAGTCAGAAATACCTTGCGCATCAAAAAAGTAGGTCATGCAGGTACACTTGACCCCTTGGCCACTGGCCTTCTGATTGTTTGTGCAGGCAAAATGACCAAGCAAATTGAGGGATTTATGGGACAGGAAAAAGAGTATACTGGAACGTTTGTGATCGGCGCCACTACGGAATCTTTTGATCTCGAAAAACCCATCATTCCAGTAGCCGATCCCTCTTCCATAACCTTGGAACAAGTGCAGGCGGCCATTCAGCAACTTACCGGCAACATCTTACAGATCCCTCCCATGCACTCTGCAATTAAGGTGGATGGGAAGCGGGTGTACGCTTCTGCACGATTGGGAATTGACGTGAAAATGGAGCCAAGACCGGTGGAGGTTCGAGAATTTGAACTTACAGGATTTGAAAATTCCGAGGTAAACTTTCGCATAAGCTGTTCCAAAGGAACTTATATCCGCAGCTTGGCTAGAGATTTAGGTGAACTACTAGGTGTGGGTGCCTACCTAAAATCCTTGTGCAGAACACGCATTGGCAATTATTCTTTGACAGATGCCCATGAGGTGTCTCAATTGGTTGAAGAAATTAAATCTAGG